>NZ_KV821896.1:0-54106 GCF_001815785.1 Corynebacterium sp. HMSC056F09 | reverse complement strand
GTGATGCGCTACCAACTGCGCTACATCCGCGTGGCAAGCCGGAGCTTGCCACGGAGCCCGCAAGGAACTCCTTGTGCGCGATACTGGGATTGAACCAGTGACCTCTTCCGTGTCAGGGAAGCGCTCTCCCACTGAGCTAATCGCGCATATGTATTTATCAAGACCCTCCACTCACTTATGCCAAAAAGTTTGGCGTCAAGAAAGTCTCGGAGCGGATGACGAGACTCGAACTCGCGACCCTCACCTTGGCAAGGTGATGCGCTACCAACTGCGCTACATCCGCATTCGAAACCAGGCCCGGTTTCTAGGACAAAGTCCTTGTGCGCGATACTGGGATTGAACCAGTGACCTCTTCCGTGTCAGGGAAGCGCTCTCCCGCTGAGCTAAACGCGCTCGCAGCGCCCTGTTTGGGCGCCAGCATTTGAGGTGGAAACGGGAATCGAACCCGTGTGCACGGTTTTGCAGACCGTTGCCTCACCACTCGGCCATTCCACCGTGGCGATACCGCCTCACACACTACATGTGCCGGAGCGGATGACGAGACTCGAACTCGCGACCCTCACCTTGGCAAGGTGATGCGCTACCAACTGCGCTACATCCGCATTGCACGTTCCCGGCCGGTATGCCGTGGTGCGAGAAGAAACTTTATCGTGCGCCGCCGTAGTTTCCAAATCCGCAGCCCACGGCACTAATCCCCAGACTCCCCAAAGCCTGCGGATTACATCAGTGTGATTGAGACTGCGGTTACAGCGAGCGGCAGCGATGGCAACAGGAAGCCCTGGACCGACTCCACCACGACACTAACACCCACACATACAGCTTAAAGCGCGTTTGAGCTGGACGATTAGGGGGTTACTACACGCGCGGTGTACCTTAAGTGCTGCACCGAGGTTCTATAGCTCAGTGGGAGAGCGTTCCGTTCACACCGGAAAGGTCGCTGGTTCAATCCCAGCTAGAACCACCATCATAACTGCAGGTCAGAGACCTGCAGCATGTGGCACAAGCCTTCGCGTGGATACTATGTGGATTATAAATCTACATTAATGGTTTCTCGCGGGGGCGTTTTCTCATTGTGCCTCATCTTGGCCACAAGGGCTAGACGAAAACCTCGACGCGTTGGGGACACGGCACGGTTACACAAGACTGCATGACATTGAACCTGTCCCCCTCGCACACTTATCCGATTGCTCCATAAGGGTTCGATAGCAACAAGTGCAGGAATAGGGTGATTTTATGCGGTTGCCAAAGTGCGGCCCGGCCTGGGCCGGTGCCTTGATGGGTACCTCGATTGCATCGACTTTGTCGGGGTTGCATGGTTTAGGCGTAGCGCAGTTCGTCTTCGCTTTTATCGCAGCGGTGCTGCTGGTGATTGTTACCGCGGGGACGAAGAATGAGCCTCCCCGGCACCAGAACATGGCGGCGTGGGGCATGTACACGATGGGGCTGCTGGCGTGCGGCTCGGCATGGACCGCGCTTACCGGAAGCGATGCCTTCCAGTTGGCAAGTTGGTGGATTGGTGCACCGCTATCGGTGGTGGTCTGTTTGTGGCAGCTATGGGGGTTGTTCAAACAGCCGCACCTCTACGACAAGCCCGCTTTTCCTTGGGGCCTGGCACTTGTTTCTCCCATGGTGGCGGCGACCTCCGCAGGTCAGTTGGCTATGAACCACGGGCAGTTCTACCACTTTGCCGGCGAGCTATGCTTCTTCCTCACGTTCATCACCGCAATTCCACTATTCGCCTACTGTTACTGGTCCCTTGTACAACGCCGAGAAAGGCCGCGCGGGGCAGCTGCAGGTACAGCGTGGATCCCGCTCGGCGTGGTTGGACAGTCAACGGCAGCCTCGACACTGCTTTTTGACGCCCACCTCTACGGCATCATCATGTTCACCATTGGAGCACCCTGCGTCGCATTCGCAATGTACTGCTTCTACCGAGCGGTCTTCGAGTGGACTCCCTACAGCCCCGGCTGGTGGGGCTCGACCTTCCCGGTCGGAACACTGTGCCTAGGTTCATGGAATGAAGGCTGGCACCGGTTGTCCTTCGTTCTCTTGGTGCTCTTATTGCTCCATTGGGGAGCCTGCGCGCTGCGCTTCGGCACATGGCGGCTCCAGCGCGCCTAATGGCATGAGATCCACCTCCCCAGGCGGTAACCGCCCTTTGAGGTACCGTGGGGCGCCATGAGTGAGACTGCGCTGACAGAACGCCTACTGGGGCCAGACCGAGAAGGAATCCGCTTGATTGCGGTGAGTACGCTCCACGGCTCCGCCACCATCGATGGCACTTCCGGCCCCATGGGTAACGACACTGACGCCGAGCTCTTCGCGGCTTTACGCGAGTGGGCCGATATTGCCGTCGTCGGCTCAGCCACGGTGAAGGCGGAGGAATATGGGCCGTCGACAAGCACGCGCCTCGCCGTGCTTAGCCACTCCCTCGAATTTGCCGGTTTCGAGGATTTCATTGCCGCAGGCCCCATCGTGCTTACCCCGGCAGAGCGCGCGTCTTCGCCCGAGGCACAGCGCTTGGCCGACGCCGGCGCCGAAGTCATCAGCACAGGTACCGGAACCATGAGCGAGGCTGTTTCAGCTCTTCACGCTCTAGGCGCGCGCCGCATCAGTTGCGAAGGTGGCCCATCCGTTTATTCCGCCTTTATCGCAGAGAGCCTCGTCGACCAGCTTTATCTGACGCTCGATCCGCACCTTTCCCCTTCCGTCGAAAAGCCCGTCGTCGACGGCGAGGCCACCTCCCCCGCACTCAAGCTCGAGCTGGAGAACGTCGACACCGTCGACAGCACGGTGTTTCTGCGCTACCGGCGCGCACAAACCCCGTAAACTTTGCTGCCGTGACTTCTCCGGCTCCCTCATTCCCAGCTTCCGCGCGACTGTGGACGGCCGCCGCCTGGCCCGCCGCCATCGTCTTAGTCCTTCACCGCGTGTTCGTGCTCGCTGTTAACGGCTCGGTGACTGATGACTTCGGCACCGTCTACCACGCGATCCGGAGGTTGTGGGAAGGCAACCCGGTTTATGAACAGAACTATTCCTTCGTGGAACCGCTCTACCTGTATAACCCAGGGGCCACCGTCCTGCTATCTCCCTTAGGGCTCGTGTCTGAGGAACACGCGCGCATCGCCTTCATTCTGGCCAACGCCGCTGCCATCGTCGCTGCCTTGGCTCTGCTGACCCGCTTCGTAGGTCACAGCCTGCGGGGCCCGCTGTTACCGGTGAGCATCGCCGCTGCCTTCGCTACCGAATCAGTCATCAACACGTTGGTCTTTACCAACATCAATGGCTTGTTGCTGCTCGCGATGGTGGCGTTTCTGGTCTTGTTGGACAAGCACGGATGGGCCGCCGGGCTGTGCATCGGTCTGGCAATTCTGGTCAAGCCACAATTTGCCCCGCTGCTCTTCCTCGCCTTGGTGCGCAAACGCTGGCTCACCTTAGGTCTGGGTGTAGCTGTACCGCTGGTAGCCAACCTTGCAGCTTGGCCGTTCGTCCCCGGCGTGGAGGGCTTCCGCGCCAACCTTCTTCCTTACCTGTCCACCACGCGCGACTACGCCAACGCCTCATGGCCGGGCGTGCGCGCTTACTTCGATCTCCCCGGCGTCATCTACTACCCCATCTGGATCCTTTTCGCGGCGCTAGCCGCAGTGGCGATCCTCGGTCTGCTGCGCTGGCGCGACAGCGAGCCGACCTTCTGGGCGCTGAGCACCAGTGGCGCCATCATGGTCGGCATCTTCTTCCTTTCCTCCTTGGGACAGCAGTACTACTCCATGTGGCTTATCCCAATGCTGTTTACGGTGGTGCTGGGCCGCTCGGTCTTCCACACGTGGGGAGCATGGTTGGCCGCATTTTTATTCTTGGCGCCGCTCGAGTGGACGTCGTCCAGCATGCCCACCGCCGCGCACTGGATGAGCGTGTTCATCGCCACCATCGGGTGGGGCCTGCTCATCGTCGTGACCGCTGCCTCCGTGGCCGGCTGGTGGAGCGCGGAGCGAGGGGCTAGCCGGCAAGCTCAGTCGAGCGATAAGATTCCCGCATGACTGATTACAAGCTCATTGCCGATACCGAATGGCGCAAGCGCCTGAGCCCTGAGGAGTACCACGTCCTGCGCGAGGCCGGCACCGAGGCACCGCACGTCGGTGAATACACCAACACCACTACCGAAGGCGTGTACTCCTGTCGAGCCTGCGGCGCCGAGCTCTTCCGCTCCACCGAAAAGTTTGAATCGCACTGTGGCTGGCCGTCCTTCTTCTCCCCCTTGGCTGGCAACGCCGTCATTGAGCGCGAAGATAATTCACTGGGCATGCGCCGCATCGAAGTGCTGTGCGCCAACTGCGAATCCCACCTTGGCCACGTCTTCGAAGGCGAGGGCTACGATACACCGACGGACCTGCGCTACTGCATTAACTCCATCTGCCTCAACCTAGAAGAAAAGCCGGTCGAGGACTAAACCTTCAACCGGCTTCCGGCGCTATCGCGACTCTTTAGGGCAAAATCGCGATGAGCTCAGCCACGTCCTTCACGCGGCGTCCTGTGTGGAAGGGGATCTCCTCGCGCACGTGGTGACGGGCCTCGGTGTAGCGCATGAGGTACATCAGGTCCACGATGCGGTGCAGTTCCGGAGCCTCAAAGGCCAGAATCCACTCGTAGTCACCCAGTGCGAAGGCCGGCACAGTGTTGGCGCGGACATCCGGGTAGTCGCGCGCCTGCATGCCATGCTCCATGAGGATGCGGCGGCGCTTTTCTTCATCCATGGTGTACCAGTCGTAAGAACGCACGAAGGGGTAGACAGAAATCCACTCTCCGGGCTCCTCGCCCATAATGAAGGACGGCAGGTGGGACTTGTTGAACTCCGCCGGGCGGTGCAGTGCATTGCCCACCCAGGTCACCTCGGAGACCTGGCCCAGGACGGTCTCGCGGCGGAAGTCCGCGAAGGCCTTCTGGATGTCGGCGAATTCCTCAGCGTGCCACCAGATCATGAAGTCAGCGCTCTCCCGCATTCCGGACAGATCGTAGATACCGCGCACGGTAACCACGCCTGCTTCCTCGAGCTCAGAGAAGAACTTCTGCGCCTGCGCGACGATCTCCTCGCGCTCAGTGCCCAGCGCCCCCGGGATGACCTGGAACACCGCGTGCTGCGAGTAGCGCTGGACCTTGTTGAGCTCGGCGAAGTTGACCTTCGACATGCCTCTCTCCTTTTTTCAACCGACAAAGTTTCTTATCCATCATAAGTTGGAGACGCCCTCGCGCGCCACTAGCCTTTCGGCGCGCCTTCCACCGCCACACGGGCGGAGCTTATACCTTGATCCCCGTGAGCAATTCCGACGTTTCTTCGCGCAACCTTGCAGGGGCACCGACCAACCTGCACGATCGCGCCGCCGCCTCTCCCGCCGAATCGCGCCCCGCAGAACCGAGCACTCCGGCTGCCTTCACGGAGGCCGTCGAGTCCCTCCACGCTGCGCAGCTGCGCCCAGAAATCACCTTGGGCACCATCCGACCCCCGCAGCGACTGGCCCCGTTCAGCCATGCCATTGGCCTGGAGGTTGAGCGTCACGAGCAGGAGGAGGCTATCCCCACCGACTCTGAGGGTGATGCCTTCGGCCGCCTTATCCTGTTGCACGACCCAGGCGCTGAGGAAGCCTGGGAAGGTGCGATGCGCCTGGTGGCCTACATCCAGGCAGACTTGGAGGATGCCGTAGCCGGAGACCCGCTTCTTCCCGACGTCGCCTGGGAGTGGCTCACCGAATCCCTCGACGTGCGCGAGGCAACACACACCAACCTCGGAGGTACTGTCACCTCGACTGCTTCGGTGCGCTTCGGCGAGATCGGAGGCCCGCCGCGAGCCTATCAGTTGGAAATGCGCGCGTCCTGGACTGCAGCCGACCTGGATCTTGCCCCACACGTCGAGGCTTTTGCACAGGTGCTTTCTCTCGTCGCAGGCCTGCCGCCCGAGGGCGTCACCGAGCTCGGGCGCTAACATGAGCGAACTGCGCCAGGTCCCCGCCGACGGCACGCCAAAAGTCCTGCTTTCTCCCCGTGAGTTCCAGGCGGGTGCTGCGCGCCTGGCCGCGGGGACTGGACCCTTCGCAATTGATACCGAACGCGCGTCGGCCTACCGCTTCGATGACCGCGCCTTTCTAGTGCAAATTCGCCGGGAAGGCGCAGGCACGCTTTTGTTTGCCCCGGAGAATCGTCGGCATGAACTGAGTTCCGCGCTAGCGCCGGTGCTCAACGGCCAGGACTGGGTAGTCCACGCCGCCCCTTCCGATCTCCCCTGTCTGGCCTGGCTGGGGCTACACCCCGGAACACTGTTCGATACCGAGCTTGCCGCCCGCTTCGCCGGTTTTGCGCATCCCAACCTGGGGGCGATGGTGCTGGAGCTGTTCGACGTCGAACTGGAAAAGGGTTACGGCGATTCCGATTGGTCCCAAACACCCATTCCCCGGACATGGCGCAACTACGCGGCGCTCGACGTGGAGCTGCTCAACGAACTTGCTGTGACGTTGCGAGACATCCTTGCGGAAGAAGACAAACTCGACTGGGCCTTTGAAGAATTCGACCGGATCGTCGACGAGCATGCCGGGATTACCGGCCCTGAGCCTCGAACGTGGCGGGAGCTGAAAGGTGTGTCTTCGCTACGCACACGCGAACAGCTCGCCGTGGCTCGCGAGTTGTGGCAACGCCGCGAATCCATCGCACGTTCCCAGGACATCGCCCCCAACCGGGTGCTGCCGCACCGCGTGCTCGTGGACATAGCGCGCCGCGTGCCTCGCACCCCGCACGACATCAATCAGATTAAAGGTTTCCCCCGCCGCCGCGGTGGGGCTACGTTGCGCTGGCTCGATGCCGTCACGACTGCGCTGGATAGCCCGCGCCAGGAGTGGCCAAAGCCGCTGCGCAGCCCCCGCCCGGTGCCCTCCAAATCAGTATTTAACCGGGATTTTCCCGAGCTGTGGCAGCTCTACTGCGAGATCCGCCATGACTTCGAGGACCTCGGTGACGAACTGCGCATGAGCTACGAGCTGATCCTCAAACCCAGTCTGATACGTACAGCGGTGTGGGCAGCGTTCGGGCCCGAAGGCGGCGTCGCGGGGGAGATCGCAAAAGATGCCGATATCCCCGATTTCCTGCGCTCCCAGGGCGCGCGCGACTGGCAAGTCGAGCTGGCCACGCCGCTCCTGCAGCGCGGGTTAGCCCGGATGCGCCCTACTCCCCCGCGCTCTTAGCAGACTCCTCAGCATCGCGTGCAGCTACCCACTCACGTACTGAGTTCGCGATGCCTTCCGGGGTCAAGCCAAAGTCCTCGAGGATTTCTCCACGGCTGGCATGCTTGGGGAAGCAGCCGGGTACGCCGAGCCTGTGTACTGGAGTGTCCACATCGGCGGCGTCGAGGGCCTCGGCCACCATGGACCCCACACCGCCCCGCAGGATGCCATCCTCCACCGTCACCACGAGATCGTGATCGGCCGCCAACGCGATGATGGATTGCGGTACCGGTACCGGCCAGCGCGGGTCCACGACGGTCACGTTGAAGCCTTGGGCTTCGAGCAGCTCAGCTGCACCCAGGGAACGCGCGCTCATGGCACCGATGGCGACGATAAGCACATCAGTAGCCTCCTCCGTAGCGGCAGCAGCATCGGAATAGCTCAGGATGTCTACCCCGTCATCGAGCCGCTTGAGTTCGTCGCGGTCATCAAGGAGGTTGCCCTTGGGGAAGCGCACCACGGTCGGGCCATCCTCGATTGCGATGGCTTCTTTAAAGAGTTCCCGCAGGCGGGCACCATCGCGCGGGGCGGCGATGCGCATGCCGGGGACGATGCTCATGAGCGCCATATCCCACACACCGTTGTGTGAAGCACCATCAGAGCCCGTGACACCGGCGCGGTCGAGGACAATGGTCACTGGCAGCTTGAGCAGCGCAATGTCCATGATGACTTGGTCCACCGCACGGTTGAGGAACGTAGAGTACACCGCCACCACCGGGTGCATCCCGGCCAGCGCCAGACCGGATGCAGAAGCCATGGCATGCTGCTCAGCGATGCCGACATCAAAGAAGCGCTCCGGGAACTCCTCTTGGAAGGGAGTTAGCCCCGTCGGCCCAGCCATGGCGGCAGTAATGGCGACGATGTCCTCGCGGGCGTGGCCGGCCTTGATCAATTCTTCCGAGAACGCCGCAGTCCACCCCGGTTGCTTCTGTCCCTTGGATACACCGGTGACCGGGTCGATGGCGCCGGTGGAGTGCATCTGGTCCTTCGGCTCGTTGACCGCAGGAGCAAAGCCATGCCCCTTCTCGGTGACCGTGTGCACGATGATAGGACCGTCATAGTCGCGGGCGTAGCTCAGCGCCCGCACAACTGCCTCAATGTCGTGGCCGTTAATCGGGCCAATGTACTTGATGCCCAGCTCCGGGAACATCTCCGTCGGCATGACGGTCGACTTCACACCCTCCTTGACCGCGTGCAATGCATCAAAGGTGCGCTCGCCTACCCAGCCCATGGACTTGAGGCGCTTCTTGCCCAGCGCCATGAACTCGTCGTATCCGTGCTGCGCACGAATGCGCCCCAGATTCTCTGAGAGGCCGCCGATCGTCGGCGAATAGGAACGCCCGTTGTCATTAACGATGATGACAACGTTGCGGTCCTTATCGGCAGAAATGTTGTTGAGGGCTTCCCAGCACATGCCGCCGGTAAGGGCGCCATCGCCCACGACCGCCACGGCATTGCGGTGGGATTCACCCCGAATCTTGAAAGCCTTGGAGAGCCCGTCCACCGTGGATAGCGCTGCCGAGGCGTGGGAGGATTCGGTCCAGTCGTGTTCTGACTCTGCGCGGTCCGTGTAGCCGGACAAACCGCCTTTCTGACGCAGCGTATCGAATTGGGAGGCGCGGCCCGTGAGCATTTTGTGCACGTAGGACTGGTGTGACGTGTCGAAGACGATGGGATCCCGCGGGGAATCGAAGACGCGATGGATCGCCACCGTGAGCTCCACGACGCCCAGGTTAGGGCCTAGGTGGCCGCCTGTAGCGGACACCTTCTCAATAAGGCGCTGACGGATTTCCGCCGCGAGCTCAACCAGTTGCGTCTTGCTCAGGGCTTTAAGATCGCCTGGTGATTGAATGGAATCCAGAATGCCCATAGAGCTTGCCTTAAACCCCTTCATCGATCGTTTTCTTCTTTACCACCGTACCCGTTGACACGCGTGACGCGTCAATCATTGCCCGACCACTCCCGCGGCGCCCCCTGTGCGCCCTAGGCCAGTGGAACCAGGAGTGCCAGGGTTTCAAAGTGATGCGTTCCGGGGAAAGCATTCACCATGGCGAGGCGCTTCGCGCGGTAACCATGCTCCGACCAAGCAGCCAAGTCCCGGGCGAACGTAGCGGGATCGCAACCGATATGCAGGATGCGTTGCGGCTTTGCCGCGGCGACAGCGGCCACCACGTCGTTGCCAGCACCGGTACGCGGCGGATCCAAAATCACCGACGCCGGCTGCGGAAGCTGGCTGGCCACCTGCTCCACCTTGGCGGTGCGGAAGTGCACGTCAATGCCTGCGAGCCCCGGCTGCGGCGCCGCTGCTGCGGGCGAATAATCGACGGAATACACGGCCGTGTGCCCGCCCTGGGGTGTGGTGACATCTGCGAGCGCGGGAACGAACAGACCAACGCCGCCATACAGATCCCAGGCCACTGCATGTACAGCGGGCTCGTCCGCTGCCTCAGGTTCACCGCCGTTCCCGTGGCCTTCTGCGCCGAGCCACTCGCGTGCAAGGCTGGTGTAAACGTCCGGTGCTCCGACGTGCGCCTGCCAAAAAGCGGTGGGCGGGAAGCGGAACTCGTGGCCGTCAGCACGCTGCACCACATTCTCAGTTGGCGCCTCGATGACCTCTCGAATGGTCTCGATTCGCCGCCCCCGCGGCGCCTTCCGGGTTTCCACGACGTGCCTATTGCCGTCGCTATCCATGACCGCGATTACCTCTGCACCTGGATTAAAGGTACGGGCATCAGGCCCCACTAGGCCGTCGACGAGCCCCGGAATCAGCTGGCTGCACGCAACGTCGGTGACGAGCTCCGTGGAGCCACGCTTGCGCAGACCAGCACGGCCCTGCTTGTCGACGCCCAACCGCACCCGCGTACGCCACCCGCGATGCGGTGCCACATCGATGGTCTCGACGTCGGGAGCATCCTCGATGTGAGCCACGCGGCGCAGCTGATCGAGCAAGACTGCGACCTTGATGTCTGGCTCCGCCGCGGGATCGAGCTCAGCGAAGTCACAACAGCCGGCGCCACGCTGCGCGGCCGGGCACGCAGATTCGACACGGTAGGGCCCAGGTTGTACGACGGAACTCAGCGCGGCTTCCACAAAGGACTTCTTCACCTTGGTCGCAGTTACCGTGACATGGTCGCCGGGGAAGGCACCCGGGACGAAGCACACGCGCCCGTCGGGGGCCGCCCCGATTCCGACACCGCCGTGCCCCATACGTTCGATGGTGGTGTCGAATGACTGCCCTTTGCACAGGCTTCCGGCAGCGGCGCTCTGATCTTTCGCAAAGTTGTGATCAGTCGCGGTCATGGATCTTCTCCTTAGAGTTGTCGCCGCCCTGCGACGTAGTGTCGCCGCCCTGCGCTTCCTCCACGGCGGCATTCGCGCGGCGCACCATCCAGATAGTGAGGAGGGTGACGATACCCGTTAACGGCCAGCCCATGAGAATGCGGACGATACCAAGCGTTGTGGTGGCATCGGCATCGTAGAGCGCGCGTTGCACCGCAAAACGGGCGATGAACACCGTCGCCCATCCGGCGGTGGCATAGGCATAGGAGCGTCGCGCCCGTGGCACTGTGCGCCACCCCATGTCCTCACCGTTGAGGCCTTTCCATACCACGCCGACAAGCGGCCAGCGCAGAATAATGGAAACGATCGCGACGATGAACAGCACGAGCGACATCCAAATTCCGTAGAGGAAATAGCCTTTGGCATCCCCGGTAAACCACGCGATTCCGGCGCAGATGGCCACGCCCAGCAGACCAGAAAAAGCTGGTTGCAGGGTTTCCTTGCGGGCCAGGCGCCACAGGCTGATAGCCAGCGCCACGCCCAGTGCCGCAACAAGCGCCGGCCCCAACCCCCAGACGTTGTTGACCGGGATGAGAACCAGCACGGGCAGGGTCGCAGACACCAGCCCGGTCAGCCCACCCATCTGGTCGAGCAACGACGGCTCCGGATCAGCTTCTGGCGACACCGTCGCTTGTTCCGCCGCCATGTCGGCGCCAGGATTCGAGGATGGCTCAGGGGCAGGTTCAGTAGCGCGCTCGGCGCTATCGTGGTCATGCGCAGACGCCGGGGTGCGGTAAGGCTCGCGCTCTTCGGGAGTAGGGCTGGTCACGTGCTTAAGGGGTCCTTTTCGGTAGTGCCGGAGGGGTCTGGCCGGCAGGCTGAAGTGCGCTACTTGTTCTCGTTGTCTTCGAGGTCGCGCAACTGCTCGCGGGCCTGGGACTCCGCGGTCTTCTCTGTATCCGTGGCCGTGTCCGCTGGCGCTGCACTATCCGCGCTGTCTGCCTGCGCGGCCTGCTGCTGGCGTTCCTTCAGCGCCTGCTGAACTTGCTCAGCCAGCTGCTGCGGAAGCGTGACAGGCAGGGAGCTGCCAGCCAGGATGGGATCCTCACCGCGGTAGACAAAGGTGCGGGCAACGACTTCGCGCCCTAGCTGCGCCAATTCCTCTTCCTTGCCGGCAGGTGCAGCCAGGGTCAAGCGGTACATCCACCGCGGCCCCTCCACACCGATAATGCGTATGCCGCCTTTCTCGCTGCTGCCGACGATCTCAGAACCCCACGGGCCATCCTCCGGGTGGGCAGCAAAACCATCGGCTTCCAAGCCTTTGATGATGTCCTCCGCAGACTCCGCCCACTGCCCCGGCGTGCGCGGCGCGGCAAAGGCCACTGGGGTCATGCGGCCGTGTGGGGTGAGAATGTGGAGCATGCGCGGGCCTTCCTGACCCATCTCCACCTGGACCTGTGAGCCCTTCGGCAGCGGGATGCGCAGTGAGCCCAGATCTAACAGGCCTACGGAGAAGTCCTCAAAGTTAAACTCAGCGATGTCGACATTATCCCCATCGTAGGGACCCATGTCGCCGTTGATGGCATCGTGAGCCACAGCCTTCACGGCTAGAGAAGCTTGAGCATCATCTTCATCCTCACGGACAAGACCAGTGGTTGGCTCGGGAGCGGCCTCAGTGGCGCCATCGTTTGCGTTCTCCGCTGCCGGGTTCACTGTGGTGGTGTCCTCGGCCACGGCCTCGGTAGCCGCCTCTTCCTGGTGGACGGCAGAGTTCTTCTTCTTTTTTCCAAAGGGCCACATCGCCATAGTTTAAGCCTTCCTCATTCCGTGTCTGCTTTGTTGAACTTAGTTAACGCCGGTTGATCCATACCCGCCGTCGCCACGAGCGGTGTCATCAAGTTCCTCGACTTCCTGGAAGCCCACCAGCTCCACGCGTTGGACAATCAACTGCGCGATACGCATTCCCCGCGTGACCTCAAAGGTCTCCTCTGGGTCGTGATTAATGAGGCATACTTTAATCTCACCGCGATACTCGGCGTCGATGGTGCCGGGGGTATTCACGACGGAGATGCCGTGCTTGGCCGCCAGGCCCGAGCGCGGGTGGACCAAGCCTACCGTGCCCATCGGCAGGGCAAGGGCAATGCCCGTACCGACAAGAGCGCGCTCGCCGGGCCGCAAAGTAACGTCGTGAGCAGCGTAGAGATCCGCGCCCGCATCGCCGCCGTGAGCGCGATGCGGTAGCGGAAGCTCCTTATCAAGGCGCTTGACCTGAATGTCGCCGAAGGGACTAACTGGATCTACGAGAGGGTGTTGCTCATTCACGCGGCCCAGCCTACCTTGTCCCCTCCATCCCCAACCGTCAGGGCTGGAAGCCGCGTCAGCCTGGCAGCCGCGCCTACTCTGCGTGTTGGGCTCTCCCCTTCCCCGACGGCTAGACTCGAAGGTCATGACTTCGAGTTCTTCGTCTGCTTCCCCCTCGGCACCAGCCGCTTCCCCAGTGATCCTCTACCGTGAGCGCCAATGGGTGCCGTGGTACTGGTGGCTGATGACGGCCTTTGTTGTAGCGATCTCCACCGCCACAGTCAGCCTCAACCGTGGAATCATGTGGGTCATCGTCCCCGCCATCCTGCTCAGTGCCATCGCCGCGTGGGTCCTGCTGACATGGTCCAACACGGTGGTGCAGGTGGAACAGGATGCCGACGGCACACGGTGGCTCACCGTCAAGGACGCGCAGCTGCCGAACGATGTTGTCGCCCGCAGTACCGCGGTGCCGGCCACTGCACGCCGCAACGCGCTCGGTCCACAGCTCGATCCGGCTGCCTTCCTCGTCACACACGGCTGGGTACCCGAACACGTCATGCTCGTCCTCGATGACCCCGAAGATCCAACGCCCTACTGGCTCATCGGATCCACCAACCCCGAAAAACTCCTCGCAGCCTTTGTCCCCGAGCAGGCCGCAGCAGCTACAAGGCGCAGCAATTAAGGCTTGAATTAAGGCCTCAGCCACGCCTCGGTGAAACTGGCCTACTAGGCGCAGTCCATGCAGATTGGCTCGCCGTCCTCTTCATGGTCAAGGCGCTTGTTGGACTGCACCAAGAAACATACAGAGCAGGTGAACTCGTTTTCTTTGCGCGGAACGACGGTGACGTTGAGCTCTTCACCGGTCAGGTCCACTGACGGCGGTTCGAAGGCCTCGACGATTTCTCCATCGTCATCCATGCCATTGTTATCGCTTTCAGCCGCCTTCAGGCCCTCGAGGGAATCGGCCTCGAGGTCGTCTTCAGCGCGGCGACGCGGTGCGTCATAATCCGTGGCCATAATGCTTGCCCCTGTGAGTCAGATCGATAGGTATGTGTATTTATCGACGGCATCCTAAACCAGACTGGCCTCTGTGTCACACTCGCCCCGCCGCGGGGGCACCAAACCCTGCACTATCCTACCCCCTATTACTCCTCCTTCACCCCTGTGACCTGCTGATTCCAGCTCTATAGCGGGCCGCAAGAATTTCATCACAGTCTGTGCTTACCGCCAGCCCAAAAAGCGCGTCACGCACCGCAAACCGCACGGCACTACCGCTACTGCCCTTTTCATCCCTCGGATCATGCCGCATCATCGCGCGGGCCCACATAGACTGTCGGTATGACCGCCCATGAATCACAGCACCAGGACACGAAACCGAGCCCGCAGCACGAAGGCCACGCCTTCGGCATCGATGTTGGAGGCTCTGGCATCAAGGGTGCCGAAGTCGACCTCGCAACGGGAGAGTTCGTTGGTGACCGCCTCAAGATTGCTACTCCCCAGCCCGCAACGCCGGACGCCGTCGCCAAGGTGATTGCCCAGATCATCGAAGAGAAGAACTGGGACGGTCCCGTCGGCATTACCATGCCAGCGGTGGTAAAGGACCAGGTAATCCGCAGCGCGGCAAACATTGATAAATCCTGGATCGGCACGGATGCACAGGAATTGTTGAGCTCATACCTCGACGTTCCTTTTACCGTGCTTAACGACGCCGACGCGGCCGGCCTCGCCGAGGTGGCTTATGGCGACGAGATTGCGCGCTCCGGCCCCGTCATCTTCCTCACTTTGGGCACTGGTATTGGTTCCGCTTTCCTGCTAGATGGCCAGCTTTTCCCCAATACGGAGATTGGGCACCTCATCGTTGGCGAGAAGGAGGCGGAGCACCAAGCTTCTTCAGCCGTCAAGGACCGCGAGGGGCTCAAAACCAAGCAGTGGGCGAAGCGCGTCAACCGCGTACTCCACGAGTATGAGGCCCTGTTTAACCCTTCAGCCTTCGTCATCGGCGGAGGAATTTCCCGCAAGTTTGACAAGTGGGGAGAGCACCTCCGCATCGAAACGCCCGTCGTTGCAGCTCAGCTTCGCAATCGCGCCGGTATAGTAGGCGCAGCCATGGCAGCACAAGAAGGTATTCGCCCATAAGGCAACCGGGGGCCAGCATTTCCGAGTTGACCCCAGTCACCGCCTAGTGCAAGAAATGATCTATACTGGGCTGTCGATTATCCAATATCCAGCGGCGCGCCTCCCCTGCTCATCTCGGAGGCGGGCTAGCATCGGGGACTAGTCGCGACTAACTTGCGCGTCCCCATAGTTTCCACTCAGAGAGCAAGTCGAAAGGGCGTACGTGGCAGCCACTGATTCTTCAGACCAGGTACTCGGCGCGGGCGAGAGCACCTCCGAGGCATCTGCACCTGCACAGAAGACCGCCAAAAAGACGGCAAAAAAGACCGCTAAGAAAACGGCCAAGAAAACCGCGAAAAAGACAGCCAAAAAGACAGCCAAGAAAACGGCTAAAAAGACGGCCAAGAAGGCAACAAAGAAGACCACCCGCAAGTCTGCACAAAAGGCCACAAAAAAGGCGGCCAAGAAGACTGTGCGTAAGTCAGCAGCCACAAAGGCAACGTCGCCTGAAGCTGCCAAGTCTTCCGAGGATCTCGCCGAGGATCAGACCGACGAGTTGGACGCCGACACCACTGACGATGCCGATATCGATTTCGATCCGGACAACGCCGAGATGGATGATGAAGACGAGTTCGGCGACGACGATGATGACCTCGAGGGCGACGACGCTGATGAGGACGAGGACGATGGTTCCTCGGTCTGGGACGAGGATGAGTCCGCAGCCCTGCGCCAAGCCCGCAAAGATGCGGAGCTGACCGCGTCGGCAGACTCTGTCCGCGCCTACCTGAAGCAAATCGGTAAGGTCGCCCTGCTCAATGCCGAGCAAGAGGTCTCCCTCGCCAAGCGAATCGAGGCTGGCCTCTACGCTCAGTACCGCATGGATGAGATGGAAAAGGCCCGTGCCGAAGGCGACAAGGCCGCCAAGCTTTCCCCCATGGAAAAGCGTGACATGCGTGCCATCGCTCGTGATGGCCGCAAGGCGAAGAACCACCTTCTCGAGGCAAACCTGCGTCTCGTGGTGTCCTTGGCCAAGCGCTACACCGGCCGCGGCATGGCCTTCTTGGATCTCATCCAGGAAGGCAACTTGGGTCTCATCCGCGCTGTTGAGAAGTTTGACTACACCAAGGGCTACAAGTTCTCCACGTATGCCACCTGGTGGATCCGTCAGGCTATTACCCGCGCGATGGCAGACCAAGCACGCACCATCCGCATTCCTGTGCACATGGTCGAGGTCATCAACAAGCTGGGCCGCATCCAGCGAGAGCTGCTGCAGGATTTGGGCCGCGAGCCCACGCCGCTGGAGCTGGCGAAGGAAATGGACATCACCGAGGAAAAGGTGCTGGAAATCCAGCAGTACGCTCGTGAACCCATCTCCTTGGACCAGACCATCGGTGATGAGGGTGACTCCCAGCTGGGTGACTTCATCGAGGACTCCGAGGCCGTCATTGCTGTCGACGCGGTCTCCTTCACCTTGCTGCAAGACCAGCTGCAGGACGTGCTCACGACCCTGTCTGAACGTGAGGCGGGCGTGGTTCGTCTGCGCTTCGGCCTCACCGATGGCATGCCGCGCACTTTAGACGAAATCGGCCAAGTCTATGGTGTCACCCGCGAACGTATTCGCCAGATCGAGTCCAAGACCATGTCCAAGCTGCGCCACCCTTCGCGCTCCCAGGTGCTGCGGGACTATCTCGACTAAGCCCGCGGACACGACAGTGGCGGCGAGGAAAGATTTCCTCGCCGCCACTTTTCTTTATGTATCAGGGCTCTGGGTTTCCTAGCAGCTCTAGGGATTGAGTCCCATGACCACCATCATGGCCATGGGAACGAACGGTGCGATACAACTCCAACAGAATCCGATGATCATCCCGGACACTGTGATGCCGGTTCGCCTATGCTCCGGGCTTCGCCCTGATCCGAGGATGAGCGCCACGATCCCCAGCCCCACCGCGCACCATCCGGTAAAGATCGTCAGCATCGACGACAAGAATCCCACTGCACCCCACAAGAGTGTCAGTACGATGATGAAGAGTGGCGGAAGCACCGCCAGCCCCAGTACCCACGGCGCGAGGGGGTTCGGCGTGGAAGGGTGTTCTATCGGAGACGTGTACGACCCCGCAGAGGAGTAAGGGGAAGTATTCGGATAAGCCTGTACGTAATCGGGCTGGTTCATGGATTCCCCGCTTTCAAGAGAACTCAACTAGGACGCTGCCTTTACCTTATTCGAAGGCATTGGAAGCGTCCTTTCATGCGGGGGACGGTGCCCGCACGCCGCACCATTCGGGGCACGCTTCTAACCGTCGAGCCCCAGCTCGATGGCCGTGGCAATCCGGTCGATGACTTCCTTATCGGAGATATCTCCGCTAATGGTCACCGATGCGCCCTGGCAAGCACCGAGCGACATCAGCATCATCGCGGAGTCTGCCTCTACTGCCTCACCGTTATAGGTAAGGACGATATCGCCCTCTGCTTCAGCCGCCATTTCAGCGATCTTGGACGCGGGACGAGCATGTAGTCCTGCTTCATCGGCAATGGTCACAGTCAGCGAGTATCGATGTGGATCTTCCTCTTGGTCTTGCTCGCGCACAGTCCCGGGATCAGCAGGCTGCTGAGGAGTGAAAGCCTCGATAGCTCGTCTAGCGGCGTCAGCAACTGCCCCCAGATCATCGCCTTGCTGGGCGGCGGTTGCCGCAGCGATAGTGGCCTCGACCAGTGGGGCATCAACGAACAGTGCTTGCTCTTCGTCCAGAAACTCCAGAACCGATTCGACGGTCATCGTTGCCGAGCCCAAGTCCGTGAGCACAACAACGCTGAGACCTTGACCTATGGCGTGGCTGATAGCGCCTTCGATGAAGTCATAGGACGTTCCGATACTGCCGTCTTCCAAGCCACCTGCAGGAAGGATGGTGACATCAGCGGCCATCTGGGCGGCGAGCTCAGCCAATCCTTCTGCGAGCTTCGCGGAATGCGAAACGAGAACGAGTCCAACGCGCGGCTGTGCCATGCTCTACGCCCCCTTCCCAGTAGTGTCGGCGGCGTCAGCAGCCGCAGCGAGGAAAAGCGCCGAGGAGGCGGCACCCGGATCCTTGTGCCCGGCAGAACGCTCGCCCAGGTAGGAAGCGCGTCCCTTAGTCGCAACCATCGGGATAGTAGCGTCCGCGCCGGCTGCGGCCGCGTCGGCAGCCGCGCGCAAGACCTCGGCGGGGCTCTGTGCGGCATCGGCGGCGTCGCGGGCAGCGCGCGCCGCTGGCGCCCAAGCATCGACCATGGTCTTCTCCCCTTCCGTTGCTTTGCCGCGGGTCATGATTCCCTCGAGGGCGGCCTCAATAAGCGCAGCCGTCGTAGAAGCATCAATGTCACCGGTGCCGGCGGCCTTCGCCGCACGCAAGAAGGCGGTGCCCAACAATGGGCCGGAGGCTCCGCCGACGGTGGACATGAGAGTCTTCGCGGTTAGTTTGAGTACATCAGCGACCGTTGAGTCATCCGAAGAGATATCCGCAGCAACCTTGTCGACGACGGCGCGGAAACCACGGTCGACGTTTTCTCCATGGTCGCTATCGCCGATGGCACGGTCGAGCTCGATGAGCTCCTCACGGTGTTCACGCGCGGCTTCGGCACAGCTTTTCATCCATTCCTGTGCCCACGCGCTTGAAAGAGTTTCAGAATTCGTCATAGTTAGATTGTTACATTCCTTGGCGTAGTGCGGAGGTGTGGCAGGGAGCGTCGAAAAGCGCGAGGTCCTCGTCGTCCGCTCGCATGACGGTAACAGAGCACCCAGCCATGTCCAGGCTGGTGACGAAGTTACCCACGAGGGAGCGCTCAATGGCGATGCCAGCCTGCTGGAGACGCTGGGCCACGCGGCGGTAGACCACGTACAGCTCAGAGGCCGGGGTGGCGCCCATGCCATTGACGACGACGATGGTGCGCTCCCCCTCGCTCAGCTTAAGATCTGCCAAGACGGGGTCGAGTAGGTGATCAGTAACGTCATCGGCAGAAACCAGTGGAATTTCCTTGCGGCCCGGCTCGCCATGGATACCCACGCCGAGTTCGACTTCGTCTTCCCCAAGGTCGAAGGAGGGCTTGCCCACGTGCGGCACCGTGCAGGCGCTCAGTGCCGCGCCCATGGTCGCGGTATTCTCCACTACCTTCTTAGCCACCGCTGTCACCGCAGCAAGATCATCGCCGCGCTCGGCTGCGGCACCTGCCAGCTTCTCTACCAACAAGGTTCCTGCCACGCCGCGGCGTCCGGCGGTAAACGTAGAATCCTCCACCGCGACATCATCGTCGACGATGACCTGGCTGACCTCAATATCATCGAAGTCAGCCAGCTCGGCTGCCGTATCAAAGTTGAGAACATCGCCGGTATAGTTCTTGACGATGTAAAGAACGCCCGCCCCAGCACTTACCGCTTCGGTGGCTGCTTGGATTGCATCCGGTGTAGGCGACGTAAACATGGCGCCCGGCACCGCCGCGTCCAGCATGCCGTAGCCAACGAAACCCGCGTGCAAAGGCTCGTGCCCAGAACCACCACCGGAGACAATAGCCACCTTGCCGTGTTCTTTCTTCTGTGCGCGGGCAACAAACAGCGGTTCCGTGTTGCGAGTCACAATGTCACCGTGGGCTAACGCGAAGCCTTCTACTGATTCGGCTACTACGTTGTCCGGCGAGTTGATGAGCTTTTTCATCATCCATCTCCTTAGGTTGTCTTTGGCCTAGAGCACTCTTCTCACAATGCTGCCGAGCCTACCCTTCGCTGCTGGATGTTTCGCTGAAACCGTTGCGCCAACACCGTGGGCTACGCCCCCCTTGCTTAGCCCTGCGCTGCTTTGCGGACTTGCAACGCACCAATAAAACCGAGCCCTAAGAACGCAACTGCGGTCAGCAATGACCAACGCGCTGCATCACTCATACCGTCGCTGAGTGCTCGGACCAACACGGCAGTCTCCTCTCCGAAGGGACTGGCGGCACCCTGCGCACGCAGCCCAGCGATACTCGACCCAGCCGATTGACGCGCTGCTTCCGCTATTCCTTCCGCAGCCGGACCATCGAAGCCAATGGTATTAAGCGCCTTCGGCAGAGACAGCGCTAGCGAGACGGAAAAGACCGAACCGGAAATCGCGGTTCCCAGGGAAGAACCAATTTGACGAACTGTGCTCTGTGTCGCGGAAGCTTGGCCTGAGTTTTCCACGGGGATGTCACGCAAGACGGTTCCGGTTAACTGCGCAGAAGCGAATCCTAGGCCCACTCCATAGATCACAAGCGGCAGCGCGATGAGCCATCCGCTGGTGTCGGGACCGAGAATTAACGCGAGTATGAGAGCACCGACGACCTCGAGGCTCAGGCCGATGAGTACGGTGCCAGGGGCGCCGAAGCGCCCAGCGACGTGGCGTGCAGCTGCACCTGAAATGAAGGCTCCGACGGCCATCGCCGCGAGCACAAGGCCGGCAGACATTACGCTTAAGCCCAACGCATTAATGAGGTATATCGGCAAGACGAAGATGATGGCGAACTCCCCGATGGCTACCGCACCGGCGGTGGTATTTCCCCACGAAAACGTAGAGTAGGAAAAGAGTCCTAGGTCCAGCAATGCGGAACGCTGCACTCTCTCGCGGTGCTTCTCCCAACGGATAAACAAAGTGAATCCGACCGCGGCGATGAGCAGCGCCACCGGCACAGCGGATACCGGCGCGGTGGTAGGCCACGTCCACCCGAACACAGTCAGCTCCGCTTGCGGCGTCCACCAGCCAAGGCTGGGCCCCTCGATGACGGCGAAAACAAGGGCCCCAAAGGCAATCGCGCTCAACTGTGCGCCGTCGACGTCGACTCCAGGGCGAGTCTCTGGGCTGCGGGTTTCCCGGACGGTAAGGACAGCTCCACCGGCCACGATAAGGCCGATGGGGACGTTGACTAGAAAGATCCAGTGCCAGGACACCCACTGAGTAAGCGCGCCGCCGGCTAGAGGGCCTACGGCAGCAGCGCCTGAGATGACGGCGCCCCAGACGCCGAATGCGGCCGCACGATACTTCCCGCGGAATACGGCGTTCACGGTGGACAGGGTGGAGGGCATGATAAAAGCCGCGCCCACTGCCTGCACGGCACGTGCCGAGATGAGAATTCCCGCTGTTTCGGAGAAACCAGCCCACACGCTGCCTGCTACGAATACGGCGAGGCCGAGAAGGAAAGCTCGTTTGCGGCCCCAACTATCCGCGATTTTTCCTGTGGACAGTAGCAGTGCGGCAAGCACCACCGCGTAGAGGCTGTTGACCCACTGTGCCTGGGTAATATCCAGGTTGAGGTCCGTGATGATGGCGGGCAATGCCACGCCGACGATGGTGCCGTCGAGGACGATGAGGCCCAGACCTACCGATAAAACCGCAAGGCTTATCCAGTCACGGCGGGTTGGTGCCACCGTGCTGGATTCTGTTGTAGCCGCGGGCATAGCTAGGCGCTCACAGAAGTTGCGGCGGCAGGGTTAGCGGGCTCGTTCAATGCGCGGCCAAGTGCGACGAGGAAGAGTGCCAGACCCACCGTGATGAAGATGTGTCCGAGGCCGGCGATTCCGGCGATCATCGCGGTCGATTCCTCCCCCAGCACAGTTAAGCTACCGTGCCAGATGAGCATTCCAACGGTAAGCACAACGCCAATGTTGTAGAACCAGAAGAAGGAGTTAAAAAGCTTCGTGTTGCGGGACACGGCGAAGACCTTGTCCACCACAAGGAAGATGAGGAACATCATGAACCCCAGCGCCAAGAGGTGGGTATGGGCCACTCCTAGCTGGGTGAACTGTCCCTCCGGGAAATCGTTCGCGCGCGTGAACTCGCGGTAGAACACGCCGGCGCTCAACCCCATGACAAGGTAGAAGATGGCTGCTCTATAGAGGGACTGCATTGTGTGTTCCTTCCTAGCCACGCTGCTGTGGCGATTGCGTCGAGGATGGTGATTGGCCTTTAGACCATCTGCTATCCATCCTGCTTCGCGCTCACAGCGTTTCCATCGCGTAGCCGGTTGAGTTTCTCATCAACCAACTAGTTGATAGCGTGGCCGCGCCGGCTACCACTTGCGCAGGTAATCGATGCGCTCCCGCAGCTGCTCGGCGTCGCACAACGCAGTCGGCGGGCCACCGCAGGCCTTGCGCGCTTCGGTGTGGATGGCTCCATGCGGGCGCCCGGTGCGTTGGGCGGTAATAGACACCACCGTGTTGAGTTCTTTGCGCAGCGCGGAAATCTCATCCACCACACCTGGCTGGGAACCAGCACCGCTTGCCGACGCCTCTGCCCCACGCTTGGGTGCATGTGGGGTGCCGTAGAGCTTGCGGCGTTGTTCCTCTGCTGCTTCCGCAGCCCGGCGCGCCTTCTCTTCTGCCTCGCGGCGGTCCAACTCTTCGGACTGCTTTTTGCGCAAAAGGTCCTTGACCTGGTCGGCGTCGAGAAGCCCGGGAATTCCAAGGAAGTCTTCCTCTTCGTCCGTGATATTGCCCGTCGTGAACTGCGAGCCGTTATAAAGCAGCCCGGAAAACTCTGCCTCCGCGCCTAAGGATTCATAGGAAGGCTCGAGCATGTCCGGTTCGGACTTCTTCTTATTGGCGTCCTCGAGCAGCTCATCGTCCCAGCCATCCTTGTCGGGGTTTTTCTCCCCTCCCAGGACGTGGTCGCGCTGCTTTTCCATGTTCTCGGCAAGGCCCAAGAGCACCGGCACGGAGGGCAGGAAGACGGAGGCCGTCTCGCCGGGCATGCGGGAGCGCACGAAACGCCCGATGGCCTGAGCGAAAAACAGCGGGGTCGAGGCAGAGGTGGCGTACACGCCCACGGCGAGGCGGGGAACGTCGACGCCCTCCGACACCATGCGCACGGCCACCATCCACTCGTCGGTGGATTCAGAGAACTCCGCAATGCGCGCGGAGGAGCCTGGATCATCGGAGAGGATGACGGAGACGGGAGTATTGGAGATCTGCTTGAGGATCTTGGCGTAGGCGCGCGCGGTTGTCGTGTCGGTAGCAAGTACCAGACCGCCGGCATCCGGCATGTTGCGGCGCATCTGCATCAGCCGCGTGTGCGCCGCCTGCAAGACGGTGGGGATCCACTCGCCTTTCGGGTCGAGGGCCGTGCGCCAGGCGCGGGCTGTCTGCTCCGGATTGAGGATATCGCCGAGACGGGCCGCATGTTCCTCACCGGCGCTGTCGCGCCAGCGGGATTCGCCGGAGTAGCTGAGGAAGACCACGGGGCGCACGACACCGTCGGCAAGCGCATCGCCATAGCCATACGTGTGATCAGAGCGGGATACGAGGTGGCCTTCCCCGTCCTCCTCATAGCGCACGAAGGGGATCTGCGAGTCATCGGAGCGGAAGGGCGTACCAGTCAGTGCGAGGCGGTGCTCCGCATCATCATAGGCTTCCCGCACGCCATCGCCCCAGCTCTTGGCATCTCCGGCGTGGTGAATCTCATCAAGGATCACCAGGGTGCGCCGCGCTGAGGCAACCGCGCGGTGCTTGTACGGGTGCATGCCCACCTGCGCATAGGTCACCACGACACCGTCCATCGCGGGGTTGACTCCCGAGGAGTTTGTGAACTTGGGGTCAAGCGCTAGCCCTACGCGGGAGGCGGATTCCGACCACTGCACTTTGAGGTGCTCGGTGGGCACCACCACGATGACGCGCTCTACGGTGCGGTCCGCCATGAGCTCTGTGGCTACCCGCAGGGCGAAGGTGGTCTTACCTGCGCCTGGCGTTGCCACCGCCATGAAATCCTTCGGCTTGGTGGCTAGGAACTTATCCAAAGCCGCGCGTTGCCATACGCGCAGCGAACCGTTATTGGCAAATCTCTGTGCTGGAGTCTGAGTAGACACGGTCAGCGACTTTCCCCCTCTAGTTATCCCAACATCCCGCTCTTGTGAAGTTTTTCGTACGCTTCGGTTTACGCCGACGCAGGATGAGCGTCGACGTCAGACTTAACGGCGGCGCAAGCTCTTATATATGCGCTCGCAGTCTGGGCACACGGGTGAGCCGGGCTTCGCTTGCTTGGTCACCGGGAAGGTCTCTCCACACAGGGCAACGACGTACTTGCCGTTGACCGCGGAATCGAGGATCTGGTTCTTCTTCACGTAGTGGAAGAACTTCGGGGTGTCGTCGTTGGTCGACGTATCCTCGCGGACATCAGGGCGTTCAATAGTCTTAGTCGTCGTACTCACGCCCCCTATCATGCCGCATCGGTATCGAAGTTGGCGAGTCCTGCAGCTACGCTAGTAGGCATGACCCCTTCGAACTCGCGCGATAACCCCCGCCATACCCCACGTTCAGGGCAGCGGCGCGGGCGCGGATTCGGCCGCGAGACGCACCTCATCACGACTGCCAAGCTCGCCCCCGGTCAAGACCGGCATCGCCGCGAGATCATCTACTCAATACTGCAGTTTTTGCGCGTTCCATCCCTCCTGATAGCCGGGGCCATGGTTTATGTTTGGCAGTGGTGGATCCCCGCTGCCCTCGTCGTGGCCGTCACCTTCCCACTGCCCTGGATCGCTGTGGTCATTGGCAATGGTCGGGGTCAAAAGAAAGACAAGCGCGAGAAGGCTGTTTATAAGCCCGCTATGGCCCGGCAAATGGCGCAGGCCCAGCGCGAGCAACTGACAAGCCGGTCCCATGGAGCGCTTCCCGGCGCGCCGTCATCACACGACGATACGGCGAAGCAAAACACCATCGACCACGAAGACTAGACATTTACCGTTTACCTCCCGAAGCAATGTAAGGACACTTTTGTGAGCACACAACAGCCTTCTCCTTTTGGCCCGGAGATGAACCCAGAGCACCCCGTCGCGGATGTCGCGGCCGACCTCGCCCGTGTCTTTGCTGACGCGGGATTCACCGCGGACGGCATCGCGGGACACTTAGGGCCGGAGTACACCGAAGCCCTACATCGCGGGGAGCCCGAGGCCGTGGCGCTGGGTGCTAGCGGCGACTCCCGTCTCGACCGCCTCATCCGCATCTTTGTGTTGCACGAGCACGTGCCGGCCACGCTGCTTTCCGACGTCCTCGGTGCCCGCCTAGCCACCCAATTGCTTGACAGCGGTGTCGCGCTTACCGACGATCACGGCACTGTCTACGTGGCATACGACATTCGGCCGCACGTCATCGTGGGCAAGAATCGCGTGGTGTTTTCCGATGTTGATGCTTCCCTCGTGGACCACGTTCCTGGTCCCGAGCACGTCTTGGGTGTCGGCTCTGCCAGCCTTTCCCTACTTCATTCGACTCCCACTACTCCGGTGTCATCGGTGCTGGATCTGGGCACAGGCTCTGGCGTGCAAGTCCTGGGGCAGCTGGATTCTGCAGAGCGCATCGTCGCTACTGATGTCCATGAGCGAGCCCTCGAGCTCGCCCGCGCTACCGTTGCTGCAGCGGACGCAAAGGAACGGGTCGAACTGCGCCAGGGTTCGTGGTTCGAGCCGGTACAACACGAGCGCTTCGACCGCATCGTGGCCAATCCTCCATTCGTGGTGGGCCTTCCTGAGGTCGGCCATGTGTACCGAGATTCCGGACTCAACCTCGATGGTGCTAGTGAGCTCGTGGTGTCCCAAGCCGTGGAACACCTCACCCCTGGAGGAACCGCGCACGTGCTCGCCGCGTGGGTTCATCAAGGCGAGGAGTCCTGGCAACAGCGGGTTGCCTCGTGGTTACCGGACACCGGTGTAGCCGCATGGATCATTCAACGCGACGTGGCAGATCCTGCTCTGTATGTGTCCACCTGGTTAAGCGATGAGTCCGTGGATGTTCGCAGCCCTGAGGGAAGGGAGCGTTCGCGCCGCTGGCTCGAACACTTCCGCGAGCACGAGGTCACTGGCATCGGATTTGGTTTCGTAGCCATCCAGCGTATTGGGGACGACGAGCCCTCGGACATTCTGGCGGAGACAATGTCACAGCCGCTCATTGATCCACTCGGACCAGAAGTAGAAGAGTATTTTGCGCGCGTCGAATGGCTGCGCGCTTTGGTGCCGGGAGAACTGGAGACCAAGCACGTTCAGCTGCGCCCCAGTGTTGCTCGGGAGGACGTGGCCCTGCCAGATGCTGAGCTTGGCATGGGCTTTGAGCGCGCAGCGCTCCGATTGAGCCGGACCGACGGTCCGCGCTGGCAGCATGATGTCGACGAGCACCTCGCGGCTATCGTCGCCGGGCTTAATCCGCATGGGTTGAGCATCGGCGAAACCATCGAGCTTTACGCCGCCGCACAAGGCTTTGATGAGACCGCACTGGTGAGTGCTGCGCTTCCTGCCATCGTGGATCTCATCCGCCATGGTCTGCTGATCCCCACGGAGCTGCTAGCTTTTAGCAACACCGAGTAGACCAAGTAGTTCGCGTTAGCTGTATCCCCAGGAGCCTCATTGCGTACTGAAAACTTCTCCACAAGAAAGGTTGTGTATCCCCGTCCATGCGTGCTGTTCTCACCCGCGTTTCTGAAGCTTCCGTCACGGTAGAAGGCGACGTTGTCGGTTCCATCAGCTGTCCCGACACCGGCGGCATCCTAGCGCTCATTGGTGTATCTCGTGACGATGTCACGGCAGGCGCCGAAGCTGGTCCTGCCGACGGGCCATCCTTGGAGGAGCGGATGGACACGATGGCACGCAAGATCGCCGAGCTGCGCATTCTCGAGGGCGAAACCAGCGTGGTTGACAGTGGAGCTCCAGTGCTAGTGGTAAGCCAGTTCACTCTCTACGGGCGAACGGCGAAGGGCCGCCGGCCATCGTGGTCAGATGCCGCACCCGGGGACGCGGCGGAACCGGTGATCCAAGGGGTTGTCGCTCGCCTGCGGAAGCGCGGGATCACCGTGGAGGAAGGTCGCTTCGGAGCCATGATGCAGGTCTCCTCCGTCAATGAAGGGCCGTTTACCGTGCTCGTTGAGGTGTAGCCTCGGCGCGCCTCCCCCAAAATGGCCTAAAACCCACCTCGCAGACCGGGGTGCGTGAACATTTTTCAAACCGTGGGAACTATCTGCGCCGAAGGTCCGTTGTAGGAGATGAACCAAGCCGCAACTTAGGAGGCATGAGATGGCCACATCATCCGCTGCTAGCGTCCAGGACGAGGACGGACAGGAAGTTGACCGCGGCTCACGCCGTAACCAGACTAATGACAATCCCTCCGCGGACTTGGTCCGCGTTTACCTCAACGGAATCGGCAAGACTGCGTTGTTGAGCGCCGAAGACGAAGTTGAGCTCGCACAGGCAATCGAGGTGGGCCTGTACGCCGAGTACAAGCTCGCCAATGCCGAGAAGCTGACCCGCGCCGAGAAGCGCGACCTCAAGATTCTCGCCCGCGAAGGCAAGAAGGCACGCTCCCACCTCCTCGAGGCTAACCTGCGCCTCGTGGTCTCCCTGGCTAAGCGTTATACCGGCCGCGGCATGCCGCTGCTGGACCTCATCCAGGAAGGAAACCTGGGCCTGATTCGCGCAATGGAGAAGTTTGACTATGCCAAGGGCTTCAAGTTCTCCACGTACGCCACGTGGTGGATCCGCCAGGCCATTACCCGCGGCATGGCTGACCAGTCCCGCACCATCCGCCTCCCGGTGCACCTGGTAGAGCAGGTCAATAAGCTTTCCCGCATCAAGCGCGAGATGTATCAGTCCTTGGGCCGCGAGGCTACGAATGAGGAGCTGGCCGAGGAATCCGGCATCGAAGAGTCCAAGATCGAAATGCTGCTGCGCCAGTCTCGCGATCCCGTCTCCCTGGATATGCCTGTGGGCACCGATGAAGAAGCACCGTTGGGTGACTTCATTGAGGATGCCGAGGCAACCGATGCGGAAACCGCCGTGGTGGCATCCATGCGCCACTCTGATATCCGCTCCGTCATCGGCTCCCTCGAGGAGCGTGAGCAGGATGTCATCCGCCTGCGCTATGGCTTGGACGACGGTGTTCCGCGCACCCTCGATCAGATTGGACGCAAGTTCGGTCTCTCCCGCGAGCGTGTTCGCCAGATTGAGCGCGAGGTCATGGCCAAGCTGCGGGAGGGCAACCGCGCCGATCGTCTCCGCGAATACGCGCTTTAAGTTCTGTTTCATAGCTTGGCGCTAGCCATCGAGGTTCATCCCTCCTGCCCACCTAAATTGTTGGCTGGGCTCGGGGAGGTCGATGCTCGGTGGCTTTCGTCATTTCTCGAGGGCCGTGAATCTCTTTGTCCATATCTTCCTATTCACCCCGCGCAGCGTGCAGCGCTGCGTGCGCTAAGCCCTGAAAAAATACGCTATTGTTTAAGATATTCTCTTAATACACTCCTATTACCGCGCCTAAACCTATGTGGCTACGGACCGCCGACAACGCAGAAAGGTAAGCCCACGTGAGGGATCTAGTTGACACCACGGAAATGTATCTGCGAACCATTTATGAGCTCGAAGAGGAAGGAATTACCCCACTGCGTGCTCGCATTGCAGAGCGCCTAGAGCAATCTGGGCCGACTGTGTCCCAGACTGTGGCTCGCATGGAGCGCGATGGCCTGCTCCACGTGCGCACGGACCGCAGCCTCGACCTCACCCAGCAAGGTCGCGAACTGGCCACCAATGTCATGCGCAAGCACCGCCTCGCTGAGCGCTTGCTCACGGACGTCCTGGGCCTCGATATTCACAAGGTTCATGATGAGGCCTGCCGTTGGGAGCACGTCATGAGCGAAGAGGTAGAGAAGCGAGTCATAGCCGTTCTTGAGGATTCTTCCCGCTCCCCCTTCGGCAACCCCATCCCAGGTTTGGCGCAGCTTGGCATGACCCCCGCGGAACTCGACCTGGGGACTCGCGCCATCGATCTTCCCACCGGGCAAAAGACTGCAGCCACCATCGTCCAGATCAACGAGGTTTTGCAGGCGGATAACTCGACTTTCCACGAGCTTTACTCGTGCGGTATTCAGGTTGGTTCGAAGGTTACCGTGGTCAATGAAAGCGGAACGATTACGCTGACCACGGAGTCGGGCCACACCGTCGAGCTTGTCGACGACCTCGCGCACGCTATCCGAGTCAAGGAGGACTAAGGCGATGAAGCTACTTGTTACTGGCGGTGCCGGCTATGTCGGCAGCGTGTGCGCGGCCGTCCTCGTGGAGAAGGGGCACGACGTCACCATCATCGATAACTTTTCCACCGGCAACCGCGAAGCTATCCCAGAGCAGGCCCGCCTCGTCGAGGGTGACGTGGCCGATGTCGCTCGTGAAGTGCTATCTGAAGGAGGCTTCGACGGCGTTGTGCATTTTGCCGCTCGCTCCCTCGTTGGCGAATCCGTTGAGGCTCCGGCTGACTATTGGCAGCACAATGTCGTCACGACGCTGCAGTTGCTCAACGCCATGCGCGAATTCGGAGTCACCAATCTTGTGTTTTCTTCGACCGCGGCAACGTACGGCGAGCCTGCACAGGTTCCGATCACAGAGACGATGCCTACGAAGCCGACGAATCCTTATGGCGCATCCAAGCTCGCAATCGACTACATGATCACCTCATATGCCCAGGCCTACGGCTTGGGGGCGACGTCGTTGCGCTACTTTAACGTCGCCGGTGCCTACGGCAGCATTGGCGAGAACCGCGAGGTGGAAACCCACCTCATTCCGCTTGTATTGCAGGTAGCACTTGGCCATCGCGACAAGATCTTCATTTTCGGCGATGACTACGACACTGCCGACGGCACCGCCGTCCGCGATTACATCCACATCCGTGACCTGGCCGACGCTCATGTGCTCGCGCTTGAAAGCAACGCTGCGGGTACACACCGCATCTATAACCTCGGCTCCGGAGACGGTTACTCTGTCAAGCAGGTCATTGAGGCCTGCCGCGAAGTCACCGGACACCCCATCCCCGCTGAGCTGGCGCCCCGCCGCGCAGGAGATCCCGCAACCCTCGTGGCCTCCTCGGACAAGATTAAGTCCGAGCTCGGATGGGATCCGAGCCGCACCGACTTGACCACCATCGTGACGGATGCGTGGAACTTTACCCAGCAGCTCGGCGAGCGGGCGCACTCCGCTCAGCGTTAGCATCACCCTCCTGGGCCGCATCCCCTACCGCGTTGTCAAAAGCTTTGCGCGCGCCCGTGTGGATCGAAGCGCGTATCTTTTCGTGCAACCCGTGGCGATAAGCCTGGCACAACAACGATCCTAAGCGGTGACTAGGGAACTCTTCCGTGACGAGCTGCAGTGCCGGTCCAGCCAGGATGTCCCACTCCTGTTCCATGTGTGCCAGGGCAAACAGGGTCAGAGCATTCGCCCGTAATTCTTCGCCGAATGTGCGCGCTGCTGCTAGGAGAAGGTACGCACCGGTTTCGCCAGCCTCCGCGCAGATGCCCACCACGAGGTCGCGCGTCCACGTCGTCGACAGCCACACGGCGCATGATGCCAACAGCTCTACATCTTCTTCGGCTTCCTCCACAGACGCCACCTGGTGAAGCGCCCACTGAGCATCATCCACAAAGTGCTCAAGGAGTTCCTTGCGCTTCTTCCCTTTCGCCGCGGCCACCTGGGCGCGAAACTGAGTCGCGGTATCGCGTGCTTGCCGGCTCAGGGCTTCGGCTTCGGCAGAATCGAGGTGTGGGTTTCCCGGCGCGAAAATGGCAAAGAATTCTTCCCTATTGAGCTCTGGAACAACATTGTGATTGACGCAGGAGCGCATCGAGGAGGCGTCGGTAAGCGCCGGTATAGTGCCTTCTACCCACTTTTTCATCGGCCCGCTCCCATCTGCGTTGACGGTTCCGTGCAACAGAACGTAGGGCTCATGTTTGGTGATTTCCTTGGCGTACCAGGCCGCGTCAATCTCCAACCCGTCACAGGAACGATCCAGGCCGTAGAGCCAGTGGGTCACCTCCCGTAATTCAGTAAGCGGGCGCTGCGAAATGAGGAAGGCGAAGACGCCTTCGCGGGCATTCTCTGCCAGCATCGCCGCGATGTCTGGCAGGGCTCCGGCGGCATCGGGGATATCGACGCGGGCGAGCGGACCCATGGCCGGGCCGCGCGGGGTGGTGTCAATGGCCATGAATACCACCGATTCGGTGGGATAGAAGCCAAGGAGTCCGGGGATGTTAGCAAGGAGATGACCAGGTGTCGTAATCGGTGGGGTGTTATCTGTGTGCGTTGAGAATGTGCTCATACTTGTACCCTGAACCAGGGCTGCCACAGGACGCTAGGGGGATCACGCCACACACGGAGAATCTGTGGATAACTAGTCCGGACTGGTCTGCAATCCGAGGGAAAGAGCCAAGTTATTCACACCCACCCACTCGACATGCTGGCACAACGGATGGCCATGTGGCATGCTTGAACGATCATCACCAGTGCCCATGATCAATCCCAGCTCGGCTTGGCAAGGAACGCACAATCGCAGCTGGGAATAGGTAGTAGCCCTACAGCGTTGCAAGGCACAGAACGCTGATTAGGTCCGTACGCTTCTAAAGAAGCGCACGGATAGAAGGAGGAGTCACAATCATGCAGGAAGAACAGGGCCGCATGTATGAGCTGGAGTATCCCGCACCAGTGGTCAAGGACGATTCCGCCCCAGGCAATGGCCCTACGATGATCGTGGCCATGAATGGCTATGCCGATGCGGGCCAGGCCGTCGAAGCCAGTGCTGATCACCTCAAAGCCGCGTTGGAGAACCGCCAGCTGGCTTCGTTTAATAATGACGAGCTTATTGACTACCGCTCTCGCCGCCCCGCCGTCACCATTGACCACGACCGCACGGTAGAAATTGAGAACACCGATCTGGGCATCAAGGTGCTCCGGGATAACTCCGGCACACCTTTCCTGCTGCTTTCTGGACCGGAACCGGACTTGCGCTGGGAGGCATTTACGGACGCGGTGGTGAACTTGGTGGAAAAGTTCGATATCAAGAACACCATCATGCTGTACTCGGCCCCTATGCCGGTGCCGCACACCCGCCCCACCGTGGTCACGGCGCACGGCAATGAGCCGGAGCTCCTTAACTCCATGGTGCGCATGGAATCCACCATGATGGTCCCGGGCGCCGCCGCCCTGTATATTGAGCGAGCCTTGGATAAGAAGGGCCGCCGCGTTGCTGGATACACCGCTCATGTTCCGCACTACCTTGCGGCGTCTCCTTACCCGGCCGCCACGCTACGGCTGTTAGATTCGGTCGCCTCGGCGGTTGACCTCAACATTCCGCTGGGCAGCCTGGAAGCGGACGTTGCTCGCATCAACCAGCAGTTGGAGGAGCAGGTTACCGATTCTGAGGAGATCGCTGGCGTCGTACGTCAGCTAGAAGAGCAGTACGATGCCTACATGGAGCGCTACCGCTCCCGCCACCCGCAGGCCATCATGCCAGGTGAGGAGCACATGCCCACTGGCGAGGAGATCGGTGCGGACTTTGAGGCCTTTCTTGCTGGCCTCGATGACAGCTCGGACATCCTGTCCGAAGATATCGATGACCGCGAAGACAACTACGGCCGCGATGAAGGCCCCGGCTTAGACATGGATGACGACGTCTAAGCATATCTTGCCCAGCCGCACAATTAGAGGCAGGGCAGTGAAGTTGGGGCGCAGGGCCGACGCTCTGGTTAATAGAGCTTTTCGCCTAAGGTGGGACGGGTGAACCTTTCTCAGATGTTGCCCGATCTCGCCGAAGTCCCCGAGTCGATGGTTGATGAGGCCATCTGGGACACATTTTTGTCCTGGACTTCCGGCCGCGGTATCTCGCTTTACCCGGCGCAGGAAGAGGCCTCCCTTGGTGTTCTCGCCGGGGATAACGTCATCTTGGCCACCCCCACCGGATCTGGTAAGTCCATGGTGGCCAACGCCGCCCACTTCACTGCTTTAGCACGCGGCCAGCGCAGCTTCTACACCGCTCCCATCAAGGCCTTGGTGAGCGAAAGGTTCTTCGCTCTCTGCGAGATTTTCGGCCCCGAGAACGTCGGCATGATGACCGGCGATGCCACGGTCAATGGCTCCGCCCCGATTATCGCCGCCACCGCTGAGATCGTGGCCAATATTGCGCTACGCGATGGCGCAGAAGCCGCCATCGATCAAGTGATCATGGACGAGTTCCACTACTACTCCGAACCCGATCGCGGCTGGGCCTGGCAGGTACCGCTCCTGGAGCTACCGAAGGCCCAGTTCCTGCTCATGTCCGCCACCCTGGGTGATACCGCCTGGCTGGAGAAGGATTTGACGGAGCGTACCGGCCGCACGACGACTCTGGTAGCGGGAACAACTCGCCCAGTGCCCCTCGACTTCTCTTATGTCTTTTCCGCGGTCCACGAAACAATCGAAGAATTGCTCGCCGATGGCAAAGCCCCTGTCTATGTCGTCCACTTCTCCCAACGCGAAGCCTCAGAGCGTGCGCAGGCGCTCACTTCGCTGTCGAAGATCATCACCGCAGAGGAGAAGGAGGCCATTGCCGCGGAGCTCGCGGGCTTCCGCTTCACCACGACGTTTGGCAAAGACCTCTCTAAGCTTCTGCGTAAGGGAATCGGTGTCCACCACGCTGGCATGCTGCCGAAGTACCGGCGCTTGGTTGAGCGCCTGGCCCAGAAGGGCCTTCTCAAGATTATTTGCGGCACCGATACTTTGGGTGTGGGCATCAACGTCCCCATCCGTACAGTGCTGATGACGGGTTTGGCCAAGTATGACGGGACCCGCCAGCGCATTCTGAAATCCCGTGAGTTTCACCAGATTGCCGGCCGCGCTGGCCGCGCCGGTTATGACACGGAAGGCACCGTCGTAGTGCAGGCGCCGGAGTATGAGATTGAGAACGCCAAAGCGCGGCGCCGTGTGGGCGATGACCCGGCCCGCCTCAAGAAGCTGAAGAAGAAGTCTGCGCGCGACGGTGAAGTGTCGTGGTCGGAGCAGACTTACGCCCGGCTTATCGACGCCGAGCCGGAGCAATTGACGTCCCAGTTCCGAGTGTCCAACTCCATGTTGCTCAACGTGCTCGCCCGCCACGGCAACGGCTACGAGCACCTTAAGCACCTGCTCCGCACGAGCCACAACACGCGCGCCCGCCAGAACGAGGACATCCTCACAGCGTTGAGTCTGTTCCGAGGCCTCCTCAATTCGGGCGTGGTGCAAAAGTCTACGAAGGGGCTCGATATCTACGGCCGCCCCTACCACGTGGTCCGTGAGATGCCGCGCGATTTCGCCCTCAACCAGCCTTTAGGCCCCTTCGCGCTAGCGGCACTCACCTTGCTGGATCCCGAGTCCGAGACCTATGCCCTCGATGTCATCTCTGTCTTTGAATCGGTGCTGGATGATCCACGCCAGGTGCTTATTGCTCAACAGAAGCAGCGGCGCGGTGAGGAGATAGCAGCTCTCAAAGCGGAGGGCGTGGACTATACCGAGCGCATGGCCATCGTGGAAGACATCACGTGGCCAAAGCCCCTGGAAGAACTCCTCGAACAATCCTATGAGACCTTCTGCCAGACCAACCCATGGGCTAAGGAGTTCGAGCTGCGGCCTAAGTCTGTAGTGCGCGACATGCTGGAGAGCGCCATGACTTTTTCCGATCTCGTCGCCACCTACGGTCTTGCCCGCTCGGAAGGCGTCATTTTGCGCTACCTGACGGATGCCTGGCGCACGCTCAAGCAGTCGATTCCCGCGGAGTTCCTCACAGAAGAACTCGAGGACATCATCGTCTGGCTCGGGGAGCTTATCCGCCAAGTAGATTCTTCGCTTGTCGACGAGTGGGCTGAGATGGCTGGCGAGGACTCCCCCATTTCCCAGGAGGATATGGACCGCGAGTTGGCCTTTGGAGTTGAGGATCCCACTGCCTTGACCGCGAATCAGCGGGCTTTCAGCATCATGGTGCGCAACTACTTCTTCCGCCTTGCTCAGCTCTTTGCCTTGGAGAAGGAAGAGCGCTTGGCAAACCTATTGGATTACTTGGAGGAGATCCCCGACTTCAGCCGCGCCCTCGATGACTACTTCGATGATTACGATGACATCGACACTGGGCCAGCGGCTAGGGGGCAGGAATATTTTGTCTTGGATAAGGGTGACACGGGCTCGGGCGCTCGTGGAGTTGGCGGCTCGCGGTCGTGGACCGTGCGTCAGATCCTTAAGGACCCAGAGGGTGATAACTCCTATCAGCTCGTTGGCATCGTAGATCTCGATGCCTCCGATGAAGCCGGGGAAGTACGGCTTTCTGAGCTGCGCGTGGAGTACTAGGGCGCATAAGCAGGGACTATTAATACCCCCTTTTCTGAATTAATATTTTCCGTTCATCGCATATTATTCGTATGATTGGAGAATGAGCACGGCACAACAGATAGACGAACGCAAGCTTTCCCCAATTCCTCACGCCAGCGCAGCCCCCGCGGCCGAGCGCCTCACACCCGGTTCCTTCACCATGAAGGTCCTCAACGGCATCTCCATCGCCGTCGTGGTGTCGCTGGTTCCGCAAGCTCTACTGGGCGAACTGGCCAAGGCTCTGCTGCCCTTCTGGTCTGGCGCCGCCACCGTCATGGCCCTCACCGGTTTGGCCGCTAGCCTTTTGCCCGTCATGATCGGTGTCCTCATTGGCATCGAATTCAAGATGACACCCATCCAAACCGCCGCGGTGGGTATTGCCTCCTTCTGCGGCTCCGGCGTGGCCACAGTGAATCCCGAGGGCGGCTTCTTCCTCAAAGGTACTGGCCTTGTGATTAACTCAGGACTTACCGCAGCCATCGCGGTGGGACTGCTTCTTTTCATCGGCGATAAACTCAAGAACTACTCAATCTTGCTGCTCTCCACCATTGTGACTCTGGTCGCGGGCACGATTGGATGGGTAGTCACTTACCCCGTTGTTAAGGTCTTCACCCTGTGGTTGGGCAACTTGGTCAACGGCGCAACCACTTTGCAGCCGGTCCTTATGGGCGTGGTCCTCGCTATCCTCTTCGCCATCATGATTGTCTCCCCAGTCTCCACCGTTGGCATTGCCACTGCCATCTTCATTGACGGTGTTGCCTCCGGTACCGCCAACCTGGGTGCCGTGGCCGCCGGATTTACCCTTCTGGTTGCTGGTTGGCGCGTCAACGGCTTCGCCACCTCCATCCTGCACGTCCTCGGTTCCCCCAAGGTGCAGATGGCCAATATGCTGTCCAAGCCAGTGACCTTCCTCCCGGTAATTTGTTCCGCGGCCGTCTTGGGCGGCGTCGGCGGCGCCCTAGGGATTTCCGGTACCCCGATTTCCGCTGGCTTCGGCATCTCCGGCCTCATGGGCCCCTTGGCCGCCCTCAACTACGAAGGCTGGGGCTGGAGCGCTGGCAACGTAATGATCATCACCTTTGTATACCTCGTCCTGCCACTCGCCCTTGCGCTGCTCTTTTGCTGGCTCTTCGAGAAGGTCCTGCATCTCACCAAATCTGAATACTTTTCTCTCGATTTCAAGTAGTGGCATGGGGAGTACAGTGGGTGGCGCTATGAATACTCCAGACTCCCCAGCCACCAGTATTCGCCTCGCAGGCGTTCACTTTGAAACGCAGGATGACGCCGTCACGGTCCACTGGCTTCTCGGAGGCCTTCCCCACCACCGTGACGTCGTGTTTAAGCTACACACCCTCGATCTTCAACTCATCATCCACTTTGAGCAAGACCAGCTCGCCTCCATGGAAATCGCTTCCTTTGGTGAGGACACCAGGGATGCCCACCGGCCCGTCGATTATCACTACATCTACACCCCCGAAGAGCTCGTAGTCACCGTGCCAACGGCTCATTTTGAACTCACCGACCAGGTTTTCACCATGGGTCTGTCTGTGGACGGCGCGCCGTGCGGCGAGTGGACTGGAACTATTACCTAAGCCTCCACTTTCCCACTTGAGCTAAGCCTACACACGCTTTACAGGACGTTGACCAGCAACAATACTGGAGAATAGAAAGTTCTCTAGACAATTGCGAGAGCCCTAGAGCACGATGCGGACACCCTAGACTTCGAGGAGCTGGCAATGCCCCACCATGGCAACGAACCCCACGGATCTTCGCACAACGCACGTCTCAACTCTTTGCGGGCAGGCGTTCTCGGCGCCAACGACGGTATCGTCTCCGTCGCCGCGCTTCTACTCGGAGTGGTGGGCTCGGGGGCGTCGGCAAGCGCCATCCTCACCGCAGGCTTGGCTGCTACCGTGTCCGGTGCCGCCTCCATGGCGCTCGGAGAATACGTCTCGGTGTCCGCGCAGCGCGACTCCGAGCGGATGATGATCGACAAGGAGACCCGCGAGCTGGCGGAAATCCCCGAACAAGAGCATGCCGAGCTCGTTTCCATGCTCGCCAGCTACGGCATGCACACCGAAACCGCGGACACTGCCGCCCGTGAGATCGCTGCCGAGGATAGACTTCTCGAAGCACACCTCCGGCTTGAAATGGGCATCGACGGCGAAGACCTGACAAATCCATGGCACGCGGCGTTCTGGTCGGCCATATCTTTCCTCGCCGGCGCCGCACTCCCCCTGTTGTCGATCTTCCTCGCCCCCATGAGCATGGCTGCAGCAACAGTCGCCATCGTTACCTTGGTCGCTCTTGCCATCACAGGCTACGTCTCCGCCCGCCTCGCCGACACGAACACTGGGCGTTCCGTGCTCCGCCTCGTCATCGGTGGTGCACTGGGCCTGGCCGTCACTTATGGCATCGGCGTCGCGTTCGGCGGGGTCGTCGGCTAAAGGCAGGAAGAGAGCTGTCCCACGCGCCCTCTGCGCACCGACGCCCCTCCCCGACGGGCCCCAAAACAGAAAGTCCCACCTCCCGCCAAATGCGGGCAGTGGGACTCTACGTTTAGCTAGGAAAGTGCTAGCTGGCTTTACTCAGCGGTGCGCACAGCCTCGGCCTGCAGCGCCTGGGCCACGGCCTCGATGACGCCAGCTACCTTGATGCCTTCCCAGATCTGCTCCTTGGTCACGCCTTCCTCGAGGAGAGTATTAGCGTGTGCGGACAGGCAGTGCTCGCAGCCGTTGATGGCGGAGACAACGGTGCTCCACAGCTCAAACGTGGCCTTTTCCACGCCGGGCTTAGCAATGATATTCATGCGCAGACCAAACTTGACCTGGGCAAAATCATCGCCCAACCAGCTCTTTGCACGGTAGGCCACGTTGTTCATAGCCATCACCGTGGCGGAGCCAAGAGCTGCGTCAATTGCTTCCTCACTGAGGTGCTCGCGGGCTTCCTCGAGAATCTCCGACAGCACCAGATCATTGCGGGTCGCAGCGGCAGCAGCGACCAAGCTACCCCACAGCTGCTCCTCATTCAGCTCGGTGGTGCGTGTAAGGGAACCAATGTTGAGCTTCTGATCCTTAGCATATGCCGGAAGCGCGGACTTCAGGTTTTCGATAGACACTGATGTAACTCCTTTAAGGTTGGGCGGTTGTGCTTACTGCTGGTTTACAGAGCGGACTGAACAACCTCGAGCTTGTCGATGTTCTTCGTCGGGTCGTTAGCCTCCCAGTTGCAGGCGCAGACCTCTTCGGACTGCAGCGCGTCCAGCACACGCAGAACCTCATCCACGTTGCGGCCGACAGCATCCGGAGTCACGGACACGAACTGGATAACACCGTCCGGATCGATGATGAAAGTAGCGCGGTCAGCAACACCGTCGGCATTCTCCACACCGAGGGCACGGATCAGGTCGTGGCGAATATCAGAGAACATCGGGAACGGAACTTCCTTCAGCTCTGGGTGGGTTGCACGCCAGTTGAAGTGTGCGAACTCGTTATCGGTGGAGCCGCCAAGGACCTGGGTATCGCGGTCCAAGAACTCCTCATTCAGCTTGCCGAAGGCCGCAATTTCAGTCGGGCAGACGAAGGTGAAGTCCTTCGGGTAGAAGAACACAACCTTCCACATTCCCTGGTACTTGTCCAGAGATACCTGCTCGAAGTAGTCCTCCGGTTGGTTAGCGTTGACGTCGTGGAGGTCGCCACCCTTCAGCGCGGTCAGATCGAACTCCGGGAACTTCTCGCCAACAGTCAAAATAGGCATAGAAGACTCATCTCCTTCAATAGTCACAACAATGCTCAAAAGTGATGCAGATCTCTACGACCGCACACCACTTTGCCTTTTAGCTGGTACGCAGCCGTACGCCTGTTAAGTATGCCACGAAAGATTTCGCGCGTCAATAGGCTCCGCGAATTATAGGTGTTAGAGTTATAGGCATGAACAATAAGGAGTATCGTCCGACCCTCGCCCAGTTGCGCACCTTCGTCACGATCGCAGAGAACAAGCACTTTGGCTCCGCGGCCGCCAAGCTCGATATCTCCCAGCCTTCGCTCTCCCAAGCCCTCGTCGCGCTCGAGCAAGGACTGGGAGTGCAGCTCATTGAACGCTCTACCCGCAAGGTCATCGTGACGTCCACCGGCGAGATGCTCCTGCCCTATGCAAAGGCGGCCCTCGAAGCCTCCGATGCCTTCCTGAGCCAAGCCCGCGGCGCCAACGGCACACTCACCGGTCCCCTCACCATCGGCATCATCCCGACCATCGCGCCCTATATCTTGCCGGGTCTGTTGCGATCCATCGATGATGCTTACCCCGATTTGGAGCCCCGCTTCGTCGAGGAGCAAACCCAGCATCTTCTGGATAAGCTGCGCGAAGGAAACCTTGACTTAGCCGTTGCTGCACTACCCACTGAGGCTCCCGGCATGGTGGAGATCCCTCTCTACACCGAGGCCTTCACCGCAGTAACTCCAGCGGCGCATCCACTCGCAGGGCGCGATGACCTCACGCTGTCGGAGCTCGAGCATCTCGATTTGCTCTTGCTTGATGACGGCCACTGCCTCCGCGACCAAGTCCTCGACCTGTGCCGCCGCGCGAAAGTGAACCCCTCCGAGGCCACCAACGCCGTCACGCGCGCCTCGTCATTGACCACTATTTTGCAGCTTGTCATGGGAAACCTCGGCGCCACACTCGTACCTGAATCCGCACTCGTTACGGAATGCCAGAACCCGCAGCTTGCCGTTGCTCGCTTTGCCCCTTCGGTAACAGCAGAGCGCCAGGTGGGGCTCGTTTTTCGCTCCTCTGCCGCCCGCGCCGATGAATACCGCACTTTCGGGACACTGGTCACCAGCGCATTTGAGGACGCCGTCGAGCGCTCTCGGGACCTCTTTTCGTCTCCCTAGTCAGCTCCCTCTGATCAACACGCGTGCCCCAGCGCGACACTCAAAACGCCAAAGCCGCCACTGACCGGCCTCCTTGTCTAGGCCCTCCTCTGTGAAAGGGCTATCCGAAGAGGACAGTCAGGGCGGCGGCGCGCGTTAAATGCGCTACGTGTGGCCTTTAGTGTTTAGGCTGCGGGGGCATAACGCCCTTGACACTGGCGGCACAGGTGCGCGGTTGCCAGCTGCATAGCCGGTGCGATGACTACCAGCGCCAAGCCCAACGTGATGAAGGACGCGGCAAACATGAGAGCCGTAAGAACGATGAACAGCAGGATGTGGCTGTAATTCTGTTTGCCTAGCTTGAGCCCCTGCGAGAACGCCTCACCGATTGAGGAGGTATCCGCTGCCAACCAGGGCATGAGGGTAAAGAAGGGCTGGATGAATAGCCCGATCAGCATGAGCACGGCGAGAATACCGAAGATGGAACCGACGAGCGCGAGAATCTCCCCGTCTCCGAGGTTCTCGACGTTCTGCATATCCATTGCAGAGGCCCCGCCGAAGCCCACAGCAAACACAATGACGACAACAATCACGAGGGCTATAGCGCCAAGAATACCCAGGACCAGGTTCACCACAAGCGGCGACACCCAGCGAACACCTTGGAAAAGAGTGCCCCACGTGGGGCTTGGCTTATCGATCTCGCGATAGGCCAAGCGGTACACAATCAAAGAGATAACGATGGAGAGTATAGACACGGCAAAGGAGAAGAAGCTCACCATGACGCTCGCGCCCGTACCATCGGCGTTCTGCTCGCCAACGCTGATGCCAATTTGTGGAATAACCTGAATAAAGAACACCACGACAGCACCCAGCACCCACAGCATCGCATTACCCAGCGCAGCCTTGAAGCCCCATTTGATCGCCTCTAGGGCGCTGACTGGGCCCGTGTAGGCAGGGCCGGCGCCCGGACCAGGGCCCTCATATCCGGAATCGCCTCCGTAGCTTGCCCCGGCGTATCCCGGCTGACCGGCGTTGTAGGCGCCATAGGAATTGCCACCATAGGGCTGAGCGCCGTAGGACTCGCCACCGTAATTGCCATAACTGCCGGACTGGCCGAAGCCAGCCTGATCCTCTGGGTGCGTGGTGGGTTCATACCGCGGCAGGCCGCCATTGTTTCCCGAGGAGTTATTGGCGTTGTTTCCCGGATTGTTGCCGAACCCGCCGTGGGAGCCGTTGTCATCCGGTTTCGGATCAAAAGGATTGGTCATACACTTCTGCCCTTCTTTAATCTCTTTTCACACGGTCACCACGAGAGTACCAATTTCTCCACCTCGACCTGTGAGCGAAAAGCACTTCCGAGTAGACTTCTAGGTCGATTATGACTGCTACTCGCGAAGACCTCTACAACGCCCTCACGACAGTTTCCTCGAGTGATGAGCGTGCTTTCCGCCGCCGCCTCCGCAAGGCTCGCTCCCCCAAAGCGCTTGCAGCTATCGGGGCTGATATTGCATCTGCCCAGGAAAAAGTGAGCGCCATCGACGTAAACGTGCCGTCGATTTCCTACCCCGAGCAGCTTCCCGTTACCGGACGGCGGGACGATATCGCCGAGGCCATCGAGAATAATCAGGTGGTCATCATCGCCGGTGAGACTGGGTCGGGCAAGACCACTCAAATTCCCAAAATTTGTCTAGAGCTCGGCCGTGGACGCCGGGGTCTCATCGGCCATACCCAGCCGCGACGACTCGCAGCACGGACCGTCGCCGAGCGCATTGCGGAGGAACTCGGCCAATCAATCGGGGACTCCGTTGGCTACGCCATCAGGTTCGATGACCGTGTCTCCTCGACCACAGCCGTGAAGCTCATGACCGACGGCATCCTGCTGGCGGAAATGCAACGCGACCGCTTCCTCAACGCCTACGACACGATCATTATTGATGAGGCCCACGAGCGGTCCCTCAATATCGATTTTCTCCTCGGCTATCTCAAGAGGCTGCTTCCCAAGCGTCCGGATCTCAAGGTCATTATCACCTCCGCGACGATCGATCCGGAGCGTTTCGCCGAACACTTCGCTGACGCTGAAGGGAAGCCCGCGCCGATCATCGAAGTGTCCGGGCGCACCTACCCGGTAGAAATCCGCTACCGTCCCCTCGAAGTCGAGTCAGGGGGAAAGACCATTGACCTCGATCCACTGGACGCCCTGTGTGAAGCCATCGAGGAGCTCATGGCGGAAGGCGAAGGAGATATCCTGTGCTTCTTCCCAGGCGAGCGCGATATCCGCGATGCAATGGAAGCGATTGAGGGGCGTCATTGGCGCAACGTGGAAGTCACTCCGCTCTTTGGGCGCCTGTCCAACCAGGAGCAGCATCGCGTTTTCCGCTCACACAAGGGGCGCCGCATCGTGCTCTCCACCAACATCGCCGAAACCTCCCTGACGGTGCCGGGCATTCGCTATGTCGTGGATACCGGAACCGCACGTATCTCGCGCTACTCCACCCGCACTAAGGTGCAGCGATTGCCCATCGAGCCGATTTCCCAAGCCAGCGCTAACCAGCGTTCAGGGCGGTGTGGTCGCGTGGCCGATGGCATTGCTATCCGTCTGTATAGCGAGCAGGATTTCCTCTCCCGGCCGGAGTTTACCGACCCTGAGATTCTGCGCACTAACCTAGCCAGCGTTATTCTCCAAATGATTTCGCTGCGCCTCGGCGACATCGCTGATTTCCCCTTCGTCCAGGCCCCAGAGCCCAAAGCCGTGCGTGACGGCCTGCTCCTCCTCCACGAGCTGGGCGCACTCGAGGGCAAGGAGAAAGACGGGCTACCGGTGCTGACACGCATTGGGCGGGATCTTGCCCGCATCCCGGTAGATCCGCGCATGGCTCGCATGCTCGTTGAAGCCAACACCTCCGGATGCCTCCACGACGTCATGGTCATCGTTGCCGCCATGACAATCCAGGATGTGCGTGAGCGCCCCATCGACAAACAGGCCCAAGCCGACCAGGCCCATGCTCGCTTTAAGGACAAGTCCTCAGACTTTATGGCGATGCTCAACCTGTGGGACTTTGTCCAAGAAGCTCGCGATGAGATGAGCGGCAATGCTTTCCGTAAGCGGATGAAGGCTGACTTCTTGCATTACATGCGCATCCGCGAGTGGTTTGATCTGGTTCGACAACTCAGGGATGTCGCTAAGCAGCTCGGGTGGACGACCCAGGAGAGCACCGAGCGCCGCGCGGATGACATCCACATGTCCCTGCTGTCTGGCTTGCTGTCCAATATCGGCGCACGCGATGGAAACTCTAAGGAGTTCATTGGCGCACGAAATACCCGCTTCCTCATCTTCCCCGGATCAGCACTAGCAAAGAAACCGCCAGAGTTTCTCATGGCGGCCGAGCTGGTGGAGACCTCACGTTTGTGGGCCCGCGACGTAGCGGCCATCGACCCCGCTTGGGTAGAAAAGCTGGCCAAGGACCTGCTCAAGCACAACTATTCGGACCCGACATGGTCGCGCAAGCGAGGCTCTGCGGTAGTCACCCAGCGCTCGACCCTCTACGGTGTCACTGTGGTGGCCGATCGAACCGTTCCCTACCATCGCGTCGATCCCGTTGCGGCACGTGACATGTTCATCCACAATGCGCTTGTCGACGGCGACTGGACCACCCACCATAACTTCTTCCACGACAACAAGCGCAAGCTTGCCGAGGCTTCCGAATACGAAGAAAAAGCACGGCGCCGCGGTCTCGTTGTAGACGAGGACACGCTTTTCGACTTCTACGATCAGCGCATCCCGGAATCTGTGACCACTGCCCGACACTTCGACTCGTGGTGGAAGAAACAGAAAAACAAGCATTCTCTGGACTTCGACCCAGAAGCACTCCTCGAGGATGACCACGATGTCACTGAGGACGCCTTCCCGGATCGGTGGTTGAAGGGAAGCATCGATTACGACCTGTCCTATAAGTTCGAGCCAGGTGACCCGCTTGACGGCGTCACGCTCAGGGTTCCCGTTCCACTGCTGGCCGGATTGGATACTGAGGGATTCGACTGGCTCGTGCCGGGCCTGCGTCTAGAGCTTGTCACTGAGCTGATCCGCTCGCTACCGAAAGCGCTGCGCCGTACTGTGGTTCCGGCCCCCGAGTTCGCTGAGCGGGCCTTGCCCAAGCTCCTTCCCTATGAAGGAGCGCTCATCGACCAGCTCGCAGCTGTGTTACGGGACATGGGCGGCCAGGGCATCAACGCGGCTGACTTCCGCCCTGATCAGCTCCCGCCCCATTTGCGCATGAACTATGCCGCAGTGGACAAGCGGGGCAAGATCATCGATTCCGATCGCGATTTGAAGGCGCTCGTGCAACGCCAAGCCGGGCATATCTCGTCCTCCGTGTCGCGCGTCGGCCGCGCCGCCGAATCCGCTTCCGTCAAGGAATGGTCGGAAGACACGCTGGGCGCTATCGATGAGGAAGTGACCACGGTGGTTGATGGGCATGAGGTCACCGCTTATCCTGCACTTGTCGCTACGAAGGAGGGCGTGGCGCTGAAGGTGCATCCAACCAAGGCGGCTGCCGACGCCTCCATGATCACCACCACCCTGACGCTGCTACTCCGAGAGATTTCCGTAAACACGCAGCATATGGTCAAGGGCCTGCCCCTGCAGCAGCGGGTTGCTGTCGACGCCTACCCGCACGGCGGGGCCGAAGGTCTCGTCAACGATGCTCGGGTCGCCGCAGTACGCGACATCATGATGGAGAAGGGCGGGCCGGTACGAAGTCCTGGTGAATTCACCACTCTTCTCAACGCGGTTAAACCGGAGGTGCCAGGCCGCGTCCGCCAGGCGGTGGTCGCGATCGCCCCAGGCTTGGCAGAGTATTCGAACCTCAACGCTGAGCTCAATCAGTGGGAGGGGCCGGCAATCGATGATATTCGCGGTCAGCTGAAGTTCTTGTTGCCCCCGAATGCGATCACTATGCACGGCATGCAGCACCTTCGCCACCTGCCGCGTTATATCCAAGCCGCGCGCATCAGGCTCGAGGACATGAATCTAGACACGGATCGGGATGCCGACCGCCAAGCCGATGTCGACGAAGCGAAGGCATATCTGAACAATCGTTTACGCACGCTGCCCGCCGGCCGCGAGAAGACCCGTGAGGTCAAGGACATCTACTGGATGATCGAGGAGTTGCGCGTATCGCTCTTCGCACAACGCCTGGGTACCGCGCATGCGGTGTCCGTGCGGAGAATCCAAAAAGCCGCGGACAAGCTGCGCTAAAACGTTAGAAGCTGTCGCGGTCGCGCCGGCGCATGAGGCGAATTTCGGATTCAAAGTCGTCGGCGCTCTCAAAAGACTTGTATACCGAGGCGAAGCGAAGATAGGCCACCTCATCGAGGTCACGCAGGGGTTCCAAGATAGCGAGGCCGATATCGTTGGCGTTGACTTGTGACGATCCGTGACTGCGCACGGTTTCCTCGACCTCTTGCGCAAGCTTTTTCAAGGCATCATCGCTAACATCCCGCCCCTGGCACGCGCGCTTCACGCCGCGGATTAGCTTGTCCCGGCTGAAAGGCTCGGCCAAGCCATTACGTTTGACCACCGACAAGACAGCCTTCTCGATGGTGGTAAACCGGCCTTGGCACGCAGCACACTCGCGACGTCGGCGAATTGACGTTCCACTGTCGATCACTCGGGAGTCAATCACTCGTGACTGTTCGTTGTGACAGAACGGGCAATACACTGTGCCGTATCCTTCCTCTCGACCGCTGCGCAGACGCCTTCCGGCCCCTCGGGAAGTCTAGCGCGAAGAAACAACCGCTGTGGCTGATGCACCGCTAGCGCTAGGGGCCTCACCATCAATACTAAGACCACCCCACACGGTGCCGATAAATACCGCTGCACCGAAAACTGCTCCAAGAACATAGTTACCTACGTTCGAGCCGCTACGGCGAGGTAGGGACGCAGCACGCTGGTATGAAACTGAGGAATCCCCTATTCGATCTGTGCGCCCCTGTGTTCTATCTCTCGGCTCGAGCGTTCGAACACGCGACAAACCACTTTCACGCGTTAACGCGAACGAGTGACACCGCTCAGGTTCCCACACGGCCGCGGGCGGGACGAGCACAGGACCCTTTCCGGACTTCTCGGGAGTTACTCCATGCAGAGCAGAGCTGGTATTAAGTGCAATGGCCATGACAGTTCCTTTCCAGGACTTCTTCTTCATTGTGGTGATGCCTGAAGTGTAAGAGCGAGGTTCGACATCGTCGAACACTTCCATCGACCAACCGTTCGATTTGGTCTGTATGTTCGATTTATAGCAGGCGCTCGAAAGTTTGTCCACATCCAAGCGGCGTTAGTCGAACATTTTTTCTTTACGTGCTAAAAAGGAAACGGAAACACCAATACGGCGCACGCCACGATGAGCAACCAACGAGACGTCACCGCGATGCCCACCAGCGTCCTGCACGCCTCAACCCGACGCGCTGTTTTGCGCACACCGATAGCCCTAGGAGTAAGAATGCCCCGCAAGCCGAAGCGAAGCGACCAACCTACCCTCGACTCACTTTCCGCCCGTCAGCGCCGCATCTTGGAAGTCATCCATGACGCTGTCATGCTGCGCGGGTACCCGCCAAGCATTCGAGAAATCGGCGATGCAACAGGCCTACAGTCCACGTCTTCCGTGGCCTATCAGTTGAAGCAACTAGAGGAGAAGGGCTTTCTTCGCCGCGATCCAAACAAGCCGCGCGCCGTTGATGTGCGCCACTTCCCCGGCGCCGACGATCCAAAGAAGCCGGGCCGCAAAGCCGGGCAGGCCAACACCACAGCAGGGCAGTCCACTCCCGACGTCCCCGAGGATGCAGCAACGCCGAACTACATCCCAGTAGTCGGCCGCATCGCCGCGGGCTCTCCTATCACCGCCGAAGAAAACATCGACGGCTACTTCCCCATGCCAGGTGAGATCCTGGGAAGCGGCGAGCTTTACATGCTGCAGGTCGTCGGCGACTCTATGCAGGACGCCGGAATCCTCAATGGCGATTGGGTTATTATCCGCTCCCAGTCCGTCGCCGAAGAAGGCGAATTCGTCGCTGCACTCCTCGAAGGCGAAGAAGCAACTGTAAAGGAGTTCCACCGCGATTCTTCTGGAGTGTGGCTCCTCCCCCACAACGACGCCTACGCTCCCATCAAGGGCGATGAGGCCGAAATCATGGGCAAGGTTGTATCGGTGTTCCGCAAGCTTTAGGCACCCCTAAGCCACAACTATCCCTCCCCCAACCGGTTGCCCACGCCACCGCTTATTTCCACTCGGTGCGGGCGAACTGGAGGGAGGGATTTTTTCTTTTTACCCCCTTGTGTGTGTACATGTCCGAATCGCGCCGTTTAAGCGTCCGACATCACACATTTGCAAACATGCAGTATAAACATTGTTTTTCTCGCACGTTTGCCGCCAGCAATGTGAGCTTTTATTTGTTTGGTTCCGTTTTGTTCGCATTCAGTGGGACAATAGAAGCATCGCCGCAACATTCGTTGCTCTCTTCGCTCACATGCCCCGGCCCCACTTATTATCACCGCCGGGCGCAGCGACTACCACAGGCAAACTTCACTGGGAGGAACTATGTACGCAGAAGAGCGTCGCCGACAAATTGCGTCATTGACCGCCGTCGAAGGCCGAGTCAATGTCACTGAGCTTTCCGAACGCTTCGATGTTACCGCTGAGACGATTCGCCGCGACCTCGCGGTCTTAGACCGGGAAGGAGTTGTCCACCGCGTTCATGGCGGTGCGGTTGCTTCCCAATCGTTCCAGACTGCAGAATTTACACTCGATACTCGTCAGCGTTCCGCCACGGGCGCGAAAATGGCTATCGCCCGCGCCGCACTAGAGCAGCTTCCCGACGGGGGCAGTATCTTCATCGACGCTGGAACTACCACCAACGCCCTCGCTGACCTCATCGGACAGCGCTATTCTGCTGGCCAGTTCAGCATTGTGTCGAATAGCCTACCGATCGCCCTCTCGTTGGCCAGCAATGGTGTTTCCGAGGTGCAGCTCCTAGGCGGCACGGTGCGCGCGATCACCCAAGCCGTCGTCGGCGATACCGCCCTTCGCACCATGGCGCTGATGCGCGCAGATGTTGCTTTCATCGGCACCAACGCCCTGACCATCGACCATGGGCTATCCACGGCGGACTCACAGGAAGCAGCTATCAAGTCGGCCTTTGTTACCAACGCGCATCGCGTCGTCGTCTTGTGTGACTCGTCGAAGCTCGGCAATGACTATCTGGTCAGCTTTGCCTCGCTCGATGAGATTGATGTCGTCATTACGGACGCCGCTGCTCCAGCCGCCTACGTCGAAGCCCTGCGCGAGCACGGCATCGACGTGATTATCGCTTCGGAGAAATAGGCGGTTTCATCCCACGACCGCGTAAGGGAGGTGTGGTTCCCCGAGGGGCCTCTCGGGGAACCACACCTCCCTGTTTCAGCAGCGGCCTAAACCAAGCTAGAGCTACGAGGCAGTCTGGTATTCCTCCAGCAGCGCAATCACTGCGGATCGCGCATCTGCTGGGCTTTCGGCGTTGATAGCCGCCTCCGCCATCTTCTGGCACTGCTCGAGTGTGAGCTCAGCCAGCTGTGCACCAACGCCCGCAACTGCGGTCGACGCTGCGGACAGTGAGGTGACTCCAAGGCCAGTCAGCACGCAAGCGAGCATGGGATCGGCGGCGGCCTCACCACAGACACCAACCGGCACATTGTTATCGCGACCCACCACGCACGTGTGCTGGATCAAACGCAGCACGGCCGGCTGCCACGGATCGGTCAGGTAGGCCAGCTGCGGCGACAGGCGGTCCGCGGCCATCGTGTACTGAGTCAAGTCATTGGTACCGATGGACACGAAGTCGAGGTGCGGCATGATGGTATCGGCCATCAGGGCCGCTGCAGGCACCTCAATCATCGCGCCGGCGATGAGCCCGCGCTCACGACACAGTTCAGCAAACCACTTCGCCTCTACTGCCGTGGCCACCATGGGCGCCATGACCCAAGTGGTAGCGCCATCAGCACGCTTTTCCGCGGCCTGTGCGATGGCGTCGAGCTGACGGGTGAGAAGCGCCTCGTTGTTTCGGGCGATGCGCAGGCCGCGCACACCCAAGGCCGGGTTCTCCTCAGAGTCCAACGTGGCGTAGGAAATCGGCTTATCCGATCCGGCGTCGAGCGTTCGAACGACGACCTTGGATTCGGGGAAAGCGTTGAAAACCTTGCCGTAGATGCGTGCCTGCTCCTCCACGGTCGGTTCTTCGCTGGCAGAGAGGAAGGAAAGCTCCGTGCGGTACAGGCCGATCCCCTCTGCCTGCGAATCCGAGGCGATGCGAGCTGCGTTCCCGTCGGCCACGTTGGCCAACAGCTGCACGCGGTGACCGTCCTTGGTCTGGGCAGGGCCACGCCACTCGGCCACTCGCGCTGCCTTCTCGCGGTATTCCTCAACTGCCTTAAGTGAGGTGTCACGATCCGCGCCAAGGGACACCGTTCCCACGGAACCATCGACGAAGATCTGGGTTCCCGCTTCAATCGAGCGGAGATCAGCGCCAACTGCGACGATGCACGGAAGGTCCAGCTGGCGGGCGATGATTGCAGTATGGCTCGTCGGCCCGCCGAGCTCGGTGACCAGTGCCTTGATATGCGCAATGTCCAAGGTAGCGGTATCCGCTGGAGCGAGGTCATCCGCCAGCAGTACCGCCTCGCCTTCGACCATGGGCAGGCCCGGTTCCTGTTCACCGCGTAGCTGTGCAATCACGCGATCGCGCACATCCTTAAGGTCGGTTGTGCGCTCTGCCATCACGCCGCCGGCGGCCTCAAACATGGTGACGAACCTGTCCGTTGCGCCAACGACCGCATACTCAGCGTTCTTGCCGCTACGAATACCCTTGCGTACAGCCTTGTGCCAGCCTCGGTCCTTCACCATTCCGGCGGTAGCACCGAGAACCTCAGCAGCCTGGCCTTCGGCCCCAGCTGCCCGCTGCTCAAGGCGGCTGGCAACAATGTCCGCCGCTTCGAGGAAGCGATCGTACTCAGCATCACGCTGCTCCTCCGGCACGGTTTCTCCCGCCGTGGGCAGTTCTGGGCGTGGGCGGACCCACACCGCCTCAGCGTATGCAACGCCGGCGACGACGCCGGTGCCTTTAATGGTGGATGGGGATGCGTTTTCCATGACACATATCCTTACGGAGACGATGTTTTCTCTATCCAGATCATCACAAGTCGGTCAAAAATGCAACGAAAACCACAGTGATTCCGTTGACATTCGGGCACATACGGGCAATAATCAACATTAAGCAACATTAGTTTCACGCTGACCACGGGCAATCTGCACCGAAGTTCTTGTTCGAGCCGCCGCGGCGCTTTTGCCCCAATATACGCACTCCGCGAAAGGGGACATTGTCCACGATGATCCTTACTTTGACCCCCAACCCGAGCATCGACGCCACGGTGCGCCTGAACGAAGAGCTCCAGCCCGGCGCTGTGCATCGCGCCGAGTCTGTCTCCAGCGTTGCTGGCGGTAAAGGCGTCAACGTTACGCATGCCGTAACGCTCGCCAACGTCGACAGCTTGGCGCTGCTTCCCGCCGCCCCCGCTGATCCTTTCTTGGCCCTTGCTGATGACGCGTCCATCCCCGTACATGCAGTACACACGGCCGGCGCGGTGCGCACCAATACCACTCTGACCGAGCCAGACGGCCGGACGACCAAACTCAACGGTCCCGGCCCCACGCTCGATGAGTCAGTTCAGCAAGACGTGGCACAGGCCGTTGCTGAACACTGCGCCAACGCCGAGTGGATCGTCATGGCAGGCTCCCTGCCCAAGGGGGTTCCCACCGACTGGTACACGCAGCTCATCACTGTCGCTCGCGAGGCGAACCCCAACATCCGTGTAGCCGTCGACACCTCCGATGCCCCTATGGTGGCTCTCGGGGAGAACCTCGAGGTAGCCAGCCCCGATCTCATCAAGCCCAATGGCCTTGAGCTTGGCCAGCTAGCCAACGTTGATGGCCAGGCCCTCGAAGCTGCCGCAGAGAACGGTGATTTCAGCGGTGTGGTCGAGGCCGCGAGGGTCGTCGTCAAGCGCGGCATTCCCGAGGTTCTCGTCACCCTAGGTGGCGCTGGCGCAGTCCTGGTCACCGCCGATGAAGCGTGGGCCGCTACTCCCCCGCCCATTACCCTGCGCTCCACCGTGGGTGCCGGTGATTCTTCGCTCTCCGGCTATATCCTCGCCCGCCGCAGCGGTGCCTCCTACCCCGAAGCGTTGCGCCAGGCCGTGGCCTACGGCTCGGCTGCCGCAGCGCTCCCAGGAACCCAAATACCAACCCCTGAAGAACTCGATATTGAACACACGACGGTTCAGGCCGTCACCGACCTTTAGCAGTACTGAGGAGTACGTACCCGATGTCATCAGAACTCATCACCACCGATCTTGTGGCGCTCGACGCCGACTTCGGTGGCAGCATCGAATCAGTCATTACCAACCTGGCCACGCTTGTCCATGACACTGGCCGCGCCACGTCCGTCGAGGAGCTGGCCGGCCCCGCCATCGAGCGTGAAGCTAAGGCCGGCACCGGTGTTCCCGGCGGCGTTGCCATTCCGCACTGCCGCTCCGCCGCAGTGTCTGAACCCACCTTGGCCTTCGCCCGGCTCTCGCGCGGCGTGGACTTTTCCGGCCCCGATGGTGACGCCCACCTGGTATTCCTCATTGCTGCCCCGGAAGGTGGCGGTAAAGCACACCTGAAGATCCTCTCCAAGCTGGCTCGCGCGCTGGTAAAGAAGGACTTCTTGGAGGCTCTGCGCACCGCGCAGACCAAGGAGGAAATCGTCTCCCTAGTACTCGACGTGGTTAACGCCGAAAAGCCGAAGAAGAAGGCGGCGTCCAGTGAATCGGCACCTGCCGCTGCGGCTGCAGCGCCTGCCTCGACCAAGGCTGTGGACTCAAAGAAGACCCGCATCGTCGCCGTCACCGCGTGCCCGACCGGCATTGCCCACACATACATGGCGGCCGACGCCCTCACCCAGACCGCCGAGGAGCGCGACGATGTCGAGCTCACCGTAGAGACCCAGGGTTCCTCCAACAACACCGCTGTTTCGGCAGACACCATCGCGGCTGCCGACGCCGTCATTTTCGCCACCGACGTCGGCGTTCGCGACCGGGAGCGCTTCGCCGGCAAGCCCGTCATCGAATCGGGCGTTAAGCGCGCCATCAACGAACCGGGCGTGATGCTCGATGAGGCCATCGCCGCGTCGAAGAATCCCAATGCGCACAAGGTGGCAGGCACGGCAGGCGCAGCCTCCTCTAGTTCCGCGGAAGAAGGCGAAGGACTGGGCTGGGGCAAGCGCATTCAGCAGGCCATCATGACCGGCGTGTCCTACATGGTGCCCTTCGTCGCCGCCGGCGGCCTCCTCTTGGCCTTGGGCTTCCTCTTCGGCGGTTACGACATGGCCAACGGATGGCAGGCCATCACTACTGATTACTCCCTGACCAACCTGCCGGGCCATGACGTCATGGTTGATGGCGAAATGATGACCTTCCAGAAGGCAGGATTCGCCCTATACATCGGCGCCGTGCTCTTCGCGATTGGTCAAGCATCGATGGGATTCATCGTCGCAGCGCTCTCCGGCTACATCGCCTTCGCACTGGCAGGCCGCCCGGGCATCGCGCCGGGCTTCGCCGGCGGTGCTATTGCTGTTACCTTGGGCGCCGGCTTCATCGGTGGTCTGGTCACCGGTCTCATCGCTGGCTTCGTTGCGATGTGGATTGGCAAGTGGAAGGTCCCGCGCTGGATCGGCTCCCTCATGCCTGTGGTCATCATCCCGCTGCTCGCCACGATGATTACTGGCCTGCTCATGTATCTGCTTCTCGGTGCCCCGCTGGCCGCCATCATGAACGGTCTGCAGAACTGGCTGGCCTCCATGTCTGGCTCCTCAGCAGTGCTTCTGGGCATCATCCTCGGTCTCATGATGTGCTCCGACCTGGGTGGCCCAGTCAACAAGGCTGCTTACCTCTTCGCTACTGCTGGCCTGTCCACGGGTGATGAGGCTTCCATGAAAATCATGGCCGCCGTTATGGCCTCCGGCATGGTTCCGCCGATTGCGCTGTCCATCGCTACCTTCGTACGCAAGAACCTGTTCACGCCCGCGGAGCAGGAGAACGGCAAGTCGGCCTGGCTGCTGGGTCTGTCCTTCGTTTCCGAGGGCGCTATCCCGTTCGCTGCTGCCGACCCGCTGCGTGTCATCCCTTCGATGATGCTCGGTGGCGCAGTAACTGGTGCGCTGTCGATGTCCCTGGACGTCATGTCTCGCGCCCCGCACGGCGGAATCTTCGTTATCTTCGCTATCGAACCTGCGTGGGCCTACTTTGTGGCTATCCTTGCCGGCGTCATCGTCTCCGCCATTGCAGTCATCGCGATGAAGCAATTCTGGCCGAACAAGGCTGCTGAAGAAGCTGCTGCGAAGGCAGACAAAGCCAAGGCTGCCGCCTAGCGCTTAAGCCGCGTACACTTGTAAGCACGAAACACCGTAATTCGAAAGGATTATCATCATGGCTTCTAAGACCGTCAAGGTTGGCTCCTCCGTCGGACTGCACGCACGTCCGGCCTCCATCATCGCTGACGCCGCCGCTGAGTTCGATGAGGACATCTTCCTCACCCTCGTTGGCGATGAGGACGAGGATGAGACCGATGCCGCTTCTTCCCTCATGATCATGGCTCTCGGCGCCGAGCAGGGCGACGAAGTCACCGTGACCTCCGAGAACGAGGCCGCTGTGGAGAAGATCGCCGGTCTCATCGAGCAGGACCTCGACGCTTCCTAAACGGCATCCTGCCGCTTAAGGCCCACGCTCCCGCTTCCCTCTTTGCTGAGGGTAGCGGGAGCTTTCTGTTGCTTGGTTGTCTAGCACAAGGTTCCAGTCATCAGGCTCTACTCAAACGGTTCTGTTGGGGGCAAGGAAACCAAATAGAGGTGCCTAGAAGGTTCATTTGACCTCAGAAGAACCTTCTGACCCAAACCGTTTGAATGGAACCATGTGTATGCGCGTCTTCATACCGCAGAGGGACCGAAGTAAAAGCACCTTATGCAGATTCCTGCACGAATTCACCTGGGGCTTTCTAAATCAAACGGCGCCTGCCTTTGAGTTGTGAACATCCC
>NZ_KV821895.1:0-49526 GCF_001815785.1 Corynebacterium sp. HMSC056F09 | reverse complement strand
CGAAACTCCCTGGTGGGCGGTGGGGCGTCGCCAAGCGCTTGCCGACGCCCACCTGCACCTTTCGGGTTCCAGGTCTGGGGGAATGCCTGCGGGAAGGCGCTTCCAGCCAAGGTCCAGCAGGTGAGGTTTAGCGCTTCTGGTACAGCGCGCTCTTACGGGCAAAGACCGGATCGGAGGTCACCAGGACGCCGAGGTTGCGGAAGATGCCCTCGTCCACGGAACCCAAGATGGTGGTGGTGTGGACATCGCAGCCTTGAAGCTCCTTGAGCGCATCAAGCGCGCGGCGGGCGTTCTCGTCCTTCGCCGCGGATACCGACAGCGCGATGAGCACCTCATCGGTGTGCAGGCGCGGGTTCTGCGAGCCCAAGTGCTTGGTCTTCAACGTCTGGATGGGCTCGATGGATTCCGGGGACAACAAGTGCAGGTCATCATCGATGCCGGCCAAGTGCTTGAGCGCATTGAGCAGCGCGGCTGCGGAGCAGCCCAGCAACGGGGAGGTGCGGCCGGTGATGATGGTGCCGTCGTGAAGCTGCAGCGCGGCTGCCGGGCCTTGCGTCTCTTCCGACTTCTGACGTGCCGGGAGCACAACCGGACGGTCGGTGGACTTAATGCCGGCCTTCGCCATGACCACGGCAGCGCGCTCGGACTGCGTGGAATCAAGACCGTTGCGGGCTTCTTCCACCAAAGTTTTGAAGTAGCGGCGAATGATCTCCTGCTGGGAGGCCTCGCGGCAGACCTCATCGTCGGTGATGCAAAAGCCCACCATGTTCACGCCCATGTCCGTTGGGGACTGGTAGGGAACGGTGCCGGTCAGGCGCTCCAGCAGAGACTTCAGCAGCGGGAAGGCCTCGACGTCGCGGTTGTAGTTCACCGTCGATTCGCCATGCGCGGAAAGGTGGAAGTGGTCGATGACGTTGGCGTCGTTGAGGTCCACGGTGGCGGCCTCGTAGGCCAGGTTCACCGGGTGATCGAGCGGCAGGTTCCAGATGGGGAAGGTCTCAAACTTGGCGTAGCCCGCAGGCACGCCGCGCAGATTCTCGTGGTAGACCTGCGAGAGCGCGGTGGCCAACTTGCCGGAGCCCGGCCCCGGCGCGGTGACCACGACGAGGTCCCTAGAAGTTTCCACGTAGTCGTTCTTGCCCAGACCATCCTCGGAGACAATGAGGTCGATGTTGGCGGGGTAGCCCGGAATGATGTGGTGGCGCGCTACGGTGAGCCCTAGGCGCTCAAGGCGCTCGATGAAGGTCTCCGCCTGGCTATTGCCCTCCTCGAGCTGGGTCATGACAATGTTATTGACCAGGAAGCCGCGGTCCCGGAAGACGTCGACAAGCCGCAGCACATCATCTTCGTAGAGGATCCCGAGGTCACCGCGCATCTTCTGGCGCTCGATATCCTTGGCGTTGATGCAGACGAGGATTTCTACGTCATCCTTGATGCGCTCGAGCATGGCAATCTTGTTATCCGGGGTGAATCCGGGCAGAACGCGGGAGGCGTGCATGTCATCGAAGAGCTTGCCGCCCATTTCGAGATAAAGCTTCCCGCCGATTTCTTTGCGTCGAGCGTTGATGTGCTCCGACTGCAGTTCAATATATTTTTCACGATCAAAACCGAGCGCGCGCCCCATAGTATTTAGGCCCTTCCGTTCAACGGGTAGTACCCGGAAAGTCTACAGCAGCACTGCCCCCGCGTAGACTTCCTGACATGCCTGAGGGACACGTTATTCACCGCCTTGCTCGGACACTCAATGCGGATTTCCGTAACAAGCCGCTGGCCGTGAGCAGCCCCCAAGGTCGGTTCGCTACGGAGGCCGCGCTTGTCGACGACTCCCGCCTCTTACTCGCCGAAGCCTTTGGCAAGCACCTCTTTCTCCACTTCGATGCGGATAACCCGCGCCACGTTATCTACATCCATCTGGGCCTCATCGGTTCCCTACGCTTTGAGCCGTCTGCCGATGTGTGGGGCCAAATCCGGCTGCGCATCGATAACGGCACCACAGCCGCGAACCTGCGCGGCCCGCAGTTCTGCACGCTCATTACGGAGGAGGAATACCAGGCCAAGGTGGCGAAAGTGGGCCAGGATCCGCTGCGCAAGGATGCCGACCCGGATGCCCTATGGGCCCGCGTGCATGCCTCGCGGCGCAGCATCGGCGCGATGCTCATGGACCAAGGCCTCTTTGCTGGCGTGGGCAATATCTACCGCGCAGAAGCCCTATTCCGCCAAGAACTCTCCCCCTTCATCCCCGGCAACCAGCTCGACCGAGCAGAGTTCGATGCCATCTGGTCTGATCTGGTCGATCTCATGGACTACGGCGTCGAACGCGGCCGCATCGACACGGTCCGCCCCGCCCATACGCCGGAGGCCATGGGCCGCGAGCCCCGCAAAGATGACCATGGCGGCGAGGTCTATGTCTACCGTCGCGCCGGGCAACCCTGCTACGTGTGCGGCACCGAGATCCGGGAGCAGGTCATGCAGGGCCGCAACCTCTTCTGGTGCCCCACCTGCCAACCCGCGCGCTAGGGTGTGGGTTATGCGCCCTGCTTATACCGTCGCCACTGTCCGTGCCGCTGAGAAGCGCCTGCTAGAACAACAGTCTCATGAGGATCAGCTCATGAAGCTGGCCGCCGCGGCGGTGGCAGAAACCGCATCAGTGATGTTGGAGGCACGCCCCGGCGCGGTGCTCATTCTCGCTGGCTCCGGCGGCAACGGCGGGGATGGGCTCTACGCCGGGGCGGTGCTGGCCTCACGCGGGGTTACGGTCCATGCCCTAGTTCCGGAGCGCTGCCACGAGGAGGCCCTCGCTGCGTTTTGCAGCGCCGGTGGTATGGTCCTTCCTTCCGACAGCGCGCCCTTAGGCAGCAAACTGTTAATCGACGCCATCGCGGGCCTCGGATCCGCACGGGGTTTAAGCGGCACCGCGCTCTCCCTCTACCGCGATACCACCGCTGCCGGGGCCGCGGTTTTAGCCGTCGACATGCCCACCGGCGTCGACGCCGACACGGGAGTCTGCGCCGCGGATGCCGTTAACGCCGATGTCACCGTCACCTTTGGCTCGCCACGCCTCGGCCACGCGCTGGCCGCCGAATGCGGGCAGGTCGTGGTCTCCGAGCTCTTCTTGCCCGGCGCGCCTTCTTTCGCTGAGACCCTCGCCGAACTCGATGAACCAGCGGCATTCATCGCTCACGAGCCCTCCGTTCCGACGCCCTTTGCGTGGCAATCGGGCGAACTCGATCTGCCTGGCGGGCGTGCTACCCGCCCCTGGCCGGTAGGCTGCACTGGCCCCATCACCGATCCCACACCAGGCGCGCGCTCCGATAAGTACTCCGGCGGGGTCGTCGCCCTGGCCGCCGGAAGCGGCACCTACCCGGGTGCGGGGATCCTCTGTGCCACCGCGGCGGTGCGCGCCACGCCCTCGATGGTACGTTTCATCGGGGATAACTCGATTACTTCTCTGCTGCCCGAGCTGGTCTGCCATCCTGACGTGGCCTCCGCCGGACAGGCCCAGGCCTGGGTCGTGGGCCCTGGCCGCGGTACCGATGCCGCGGCGGCCACCGAACTGCGCAAGGTGCTAGCGCAGGACCTGCCCACCGTTCTCGACGCCGACGCCCTGACGCTTCTAGCGCGCAATACCTCCCTGCGCCAGCAAGTTACCAAGCACCCGATGACCATCCTCACCCCGCATGAAGGCGAGTTCATCCGCCTCTACGAGGCCACTTTCGGATCTGCTCCCGATGCGTCTGCTGGGTGGGGCACTGCCCTCCACGAGCTAGCCGAGGAGCTGGACAGCATCATCTTGCTCAAAGGCCGCTTGACCCGCGTCACCGCTCCAGGCCAGCCGCTCTATTCCTTCAACGCCGGTCACTCTTTTGCCGCGACCCCCGGCTCCGGAGACGTGCTCTCCGGTATCCTCGGCGCGGTCATGGCCCAGCTCTTCGCCAGCGCTCCCGCCGCGTCACCTGCCGGGGTCATCGCCGAGGTCCTCCACGCCGGTGCCATCCACGCGCACGCGGCGGCCATCGCGGCCGAAACCCCCGAGGGCTTCGCGCCCTGTTCGGCCTCCCAGATCGCTGCGGCTATCCCGCGGGCCATCGCGCGGCTCCTCAACGCCGAGCGCTAGCTCCTTGGCCCGGCGCTAGCTCCGCCGCTAAGTACGTTTCGATCAAATAGCGCCCAGAAATTTGAAAATCTGGGACCTTGTTTGATCGATCCGTACCTGGCCGCCACCACCTTGGTACGTTTTCGCAACGAAGCCCTAGAATTTCGCGATTTTCGGGCCACTATTTACGAAAACGTACCTTGGCCCGGCGCAGTGTCCCGGACGCGGTACCCACAGACTTGCGCATGAGCCCGCGCGGGCCCACCGCCACCGTGCCGCGGCGCAGCGAGGTGTTCTCCCACGGCCACGTCATCCCGGCCCATGCTGCTGCGACGGCGAGGGTCTCGGCCGCGATGTAGCCCGGCCAGGGTCCCAGCAGGTTGATGATGGAGGGGCTTCCCGGCGCGTGGTTGAGGAAGCCATAGTTGCCGTCGGTCTTCGCGTTGACTGCCATCGCGATAGCCATCCACAGCGGCGTGACCTTCACGGCGAAGCGATAGCCCTTCCACGTCGGCCGGTAACCCAAGCCAAAGGTCAGCGCCAGCGGCACAGCGAGGGCCACGATGTGGAAGAACCAATAGGTGCCAAACCGCAGCCAGCGCGGGGAGAAGTAGTAGATGACGTCCGGGGTGATGATGGCCTGCGGGTTAAGGATGATGCCCCAAAAGTAAGACAGGGTCAGGGCATGCTCATTGCCGGTGATAAGGCCCAGCGCCAGGATCGGACGCAGCACATCGCACAGGTGCAAAGGCAAAGACTCGCGGATATCGAATTGCTTAGGGTCCAGGGAGATGACCGTCCACGCAGTACCCGCCACCAGCAAGGCCCAGCCCACCATCCGCCGGATGAAGGTTTCGCGGGAGGTTCCCTTGATCCTGCGGGCAGCGACGATAAAGACCCCGCAGGCCACCACGGTGATGCTCAACATGAGCGCATGCAGCGCAGTCCACTGCTGCATGCGCGGGTAGTCAGTTGGGCTTACTCGGGGCTTGCGGGGTCGTATCATAACGGGGTATTAATTTACCCCTTTGTATGAACACGTGAGAGATGAGAGGGTTTTTACGCGGCTAGCTCGGAGTATTCGGAGAGCTTTCCGTCCTTGACTTCGACCACAGTGTCGGCATAGTCGAGCAAGCTGCGGTCGTGGGTAATGAACAGGGTTGCGGTATCGAAGTCCTCGGTGACACCGCGCAGGAGCTTGGCAATGTCGCGCGAAAGCTTGGAATCGAGGGCGGAGGTGGGCTCATCCGCAAGCAACACGGAAGGCTGGCCCATGAGTGCGCGGGCAATATTGACGCGCTGGCGCTGGCCGCCAGAAAGCTGGTTCATGCGGCGGTTCCCAAAGCCCTCCAAGCCCACGAAACTGAGCAGCTCATCGGCACGATCCTGGCGCGGCTTGCGGCCCTCCATGTGGTCAATGATGAGCAGCTGTTCGCGCGCGGTCAGGGCGGCCAGCAGGTTGGCCTGCTGGAAGATGAGCCCGCGGGAGCCGGTTCGCTCCACGCTGCCGGAGTCCGGCTCGATGAGGCCGGCGGCTACGGACAGCAGGGTGGACTTGCCGGACCCGGATTCGCCGATGACGGCGGTGAGCTCGCCGGGTTTGACGTCCAAGCTGACGCCGTCGAGTGCAGTGGTGCGGGACTGGCCGTCTGGGTAGGTCACCACGATGTCGCGAAGGGACAGTGCAGGGGAAGAAGCGGTGGTAGTCATTAGGCGTTGCCTCCTAGGGCGTCGAGCGGGTTGATCTTGGAAACGCGGCGGGTGGCCAGGAAAGCACCAGCGATGCCGAGCAGCCAGATACCGAGCGCGGGGACGATGACGGTCATGGCGGAGACCTCGAAGGGCACGGCACCTTGGGCGGCAAGGCCCAGCAGCCAGCCGACGAGCGCGCCCACCCCAACGCCAATCGCCAAGATGATGGCTGCCTGAGCGATAGCGTCCTTGAGCAGGTACTTCACGCTGGCACCAAGGGCGCGCAGGATGGACAGGTCACGGGTGCGCTGGATGGTCCAGATGCTCAGGAAGGCGATGGTGACCAGCGCGGAGATACCGTAGAGGAAGGCCTGCATGGTCAGCAGGGAACCGCGCTCCGAGCTATAGGCCGGCAGGCCGGACAGGGCCTTGCCCATGGACACGGAGGTGTCGGTCGGCTCCTGGGAAAGCACGGCCACGCCCACCATGTCCTCGGGGGAATGGGAGACCTTCTGCCAGGTTTCGGTAGCGACCCACACCACCGGGGAGTGGGAGTAATACTCATCCTCAACCACCGCGTTCACGTCCAGGTCCACGCCGCCGAGGGTGCCCCGGGACGGCGCGTTCAGGGCCTCGTCGATGGATTGGCTCAAGACCATGCCTTCCTCCGGAATCACGGTGCTGGAGCCGGGGATCTGGGTGCCGGCGGGCAAACCGATAACCGCCACGCCGCCGTGGCCCTCCAGCTTGGTTTGGGAGGTACCCAGCGGAATACCAGAAGCGGGGACATCCTCGGCGAAGATCTCCGACTCGGTAAAGGAGGGATCTTCCGTCGAGAAGGTCACATAAGGATTCTGCTCCCCGAGTGCCTCAAGCGCGGAGGTATTTTGCTTGGACAGGCCTTGGGTCAGGCCGGACAACATAACGAGCAACAACGTAATTAGAGCCACGACGCCGCCGATCAGGAAGAACCGACCGCGGGCGGTGACTATCTCTCTCAATGCCAGGAACATACTATTTATCCTGCGTGTGCGGACGCCGAAAGTAATCGGGTAGCCAGTTGAACCTCTACTCAACCAGTTGGTTGATTCGCGCTCCCCTACCTAGGCGATAGGCTGGTGCCTCGTGATGATGAGCAACAAACTGTGGACCGTGGGACTGCATGCCATGTTCGGCTTCCTCCTCGTGTTCGGAGTGCTCCGCGCCTGGGCCGATGAGCGCCTCGACGCCCGCGTCCTCGGCCTCTCCATTGCACTCGCAGTGGTCTACACGTGTTTCGTCATCTTCGGTTCCCGCACCATTACCCGCCCCGTCCCCACCACGCTGTGGCTCGCCGCTTTGTGCTTGTTGTGGATCGGCCTCATGGTGCACGCCCAAGACTTCATGTGGCTCGAGTTCCCGCTGGTCTTCGTCTTCATCCATGCACTGCCCTTCTGGCCGGGCATTCTCGCCAGCGTGGTCCTGTGGGCCGTGGCCGCCTTCGTCCCCGCATGGATCCACCCGCAATTCTGGACCGCCGCCGCGGCCATCGGCCCGTTCATCGGCACCTGCTTCGCCGTGGCCGTCTACCACGCCGCCCGCCGGGTTCAGGCGGAGGCGGCGCACCACGAGGCCGTCGCCAAGCAGCTGCGTGAGACCCAGGAAGAGCTCGCCGCCAGCGAGCATCAAGCCGGGCGCCTCGAGGAGCGGGAGCGGCTCTCCCGCGAGATCCACGACACCGTAGCGCAGGGGCTGTCCTCCATCGTCCTGCTCAGCCGCGCCGCCAAGAACACCTCCACGCAGCAGGACGTCACCGAACAGCTCGCACTCATTGAGAAGGTGGCCCAGGACAACCTGGCCGAGGCCCGGCGCTTCGTCAAGGAGCTCGCGGCGCCTGCCTCCTCCATCGATAAGGAACTGCGCGCACTCGTGGATGAGCTCCAAGCCCAGGCCAAAGGGCTCGGGCTGCGTACCTATTTTGGGCTCAAGTTCACCGGTAGCGCTGACGTACCCGCCGAGTTTTCCCACGTCATCCTGCGCGCCGCGCGCGAAGGGCTGACCAATGTCATGAAACACGCCGACGCCGACCAAGCCGTGGTCACCCTCGGCTCTTTCACAGATGAGATCACCTTGGATGTCGTCGATAACGGCCGCGGCATCGAGGGCCCACGCGGCTTCGGGCTCACCGGCCTGGAGCAGCGTGTTCGCAGCGTTGGCGGCAGCGTCCAGGTAGAATCTTCACCCGCCGGCACCGCGCTCGCGGTGCGAATCCCAACAGGAAGCAGCAGCAATGGTCAACGTGATGCTCATCGACGATCACCCCGTGGTCCGCGCCGGGCTGCGCGCGATTCTTAACGCCTTCCCCGACATCGAGGTGGTGTTGGAAGGCTCCGATGGCTCGGCCGTCGAAAAGCTGGCGGATGCTGATGTTCCCCATATCGATGTGGTCGTCTGCGATATCCAGATGCCGGACGTCGACGGCATCGCCGCCACTCGGCGCGTGCGCGAGCTCGACGGTCCACCGGTGCTCATTCTCACCACCTATGACACGCAGGCGGATATCCTGGCCGCCGTGGAGGCGGGCGCGCTGGGTTACCTGCTCAAGGACGCCCCCGAGGAAACCCTGCACGCCGCGGTGCTCGACACGGCCGCGGGAAAGCGGACCTTGGCGCCTGAGGTCACCAACCTCTTAGCGGAGCGCTTGGCACAGCCGGAGACTGCACTTTCACCGCGCGAGCTGGAGATCCTGCAGGCGCTGTCAACGGGAGATTCCAACAAGCAGATTGCCCAGCGGCTCTTCATCTCCGAGGCCACGGTCAAGACCCACCTCATCCACGTCTATCAAAAGCTCGGCGTGGAAACCCGCACGGCGGCCGTCTCCGCGGCCCGCGAGCGAAAGCTCATCCAATAGATGCATGCCTACGATTGCATCGTGGTGGGTGGCGGCCAATCCGGCCTGGCCACCGGCTATTACTTGCGCCGTCAGAAGCTCGATTTCCTCATCCTCGACGCCAACTCCTCCCCCGGCGGGGCCTGGCAGCACGTGTGGGATTCACTCACGCTCTTTAGCGATGCCCAGTCCTCCACCCTGCCCGGCTGGCCCATGCCCGCCCATCCCGGTTTCCCGCCGGCTTCCCACGTGGTGGATTACCTCACCCGCTATGAGCAGCGCTATGACCTGCCGGTCCGGCACGGGGTGGCGGTGGAGCGCGTGCTTGACGACGTCCCCCTCTTCCACCTCTTCACCACCCACGGTGAGTTCCGCTCCCGCACCGTCGTGGCTGCGACGGGCACCTGGTCCGCGCCGTTCATCCCCTTCTACCCCGGTGAATTCCAGGGGCGCCAATGGCACACGGCGAGCTACCCGGGGTGCGGTCCTTTCTTAGAGCGCGGCCACAACAATCCTGTAGCCGTTGTCGGCGCGGGCAACTCCGGTGCCCAAATCGCCGCCGAGCTAGCTCTCGCGGGCGTGGACACCACGTGGTTTACCACGCACCCGCCGCGCTGGATGCCGGATGATGTCGACGGGCGCGTGCTCTTTAGCCGCAACAGACAGCGCATGCTGGCAAAACTTCGGGGCGAGCCGGACCCGGGGCCGGAAAGTGAGCTAGGAGACATCGTCATGGTCCCGCCGGTGCTCAAGGCCCGCGATAGTGGGCTGCTGCGCGCCACCGACATGTTTTCCTCGCTCGATGAATTGGACCGCGAAGGCTTCAGCGACCTCATCTGGGCCACCGGCTTCCGCCCAGCGTTGCGCCCGTTCCCCGGGCTGTTGGCAGAAGGAAAGCCCACGGTGGAAGGCTTCTTCCCCGTGGGCTATGGCTCGTGGACTGGTCCGGGCTCGGCCACGATTACCGGTGTGTCACCCTATGCACGGCAGGTGGCGGCGGACGTCGCCAAGCTCGTTCGCTCTTCCCGCTAGGCGCTAGAGCGCAACCATGGCGAGGAGCACCACCGCTGCCAGCGCAAGCAGGAATCCCAGGCGACGCAGAATCTTCATCTGCTCCTCGCGCCCCACGCGCGCCATGAGTGCGGCGCCGAGGACAGAGCCCACGGTGTTGTACAGAAGATCATCAATGTCGCTAAAGCCCAGGGCAAAGATGTACTGGGCGCTTTCTATGCACAGGCTAACCACGAGGCCGATGAGCATCGCCCCGCCCAAGCCCCAGCGGATCCTGGCACGGTTGCGCCCGGCCACGTAAATCGCCGCTCCCAGCGGCATGAAGAGAGCAATATTCCCCAGGAGATCGGTCCACCCGCCGTACCACACGGAGGCGTTCTCAAAACCGCCAAAGAGCTGCAGGTTGACCCTTCGCACCGCGTGCGCGGAACCATCCACCACGCCGGGGATGTCCATGAAGGGCTTGCCCACCGTCGCCAACACCACGACCACTAGGGACAGGGCCGCGACAAGGAGGGAATCACGAAGCAGGTGGCGATACGGATCCGGCGCGGGCCGCAGCCGATTGCGCGAGCGTTGAGCTTCTATCCCAGTCATGCGCCTCACCCTAGTGGTTTTCGCTGGCAATCGGCTGAAGCAGAAGCCAGAAAACACTGCTTCACATCCTCTGTACGATAGTGTCCATGAACACACTGATTGTCACTCGCACGGATTCCGGAGTAACGCACTCATTCCAAGAGCAGCCCCTGCTCGGGGAAGGTGACACGGTCGTGGATGTGCAGTTTTCCTCCCTCAATTACAAAGACGCCATGGCCTTGGAGGGCGATAAAGGTGTCATGCGCATCGATCCGCTCGTCCCCGGCATCGATGTGGTGGGCACCGTGGCGGAGACTTCTGATTCTCGCCTGGACCCCGGCCAGCTTGTCGTCTCCTGCGGCGATGGCCTGGGCGAGTTCCGCCATGGCGGCTATACCACCCGCCAGCGCGTCAACGGTGAAGCCACCATCCCTGTACCCCAGCGTTTCAGCGCGCACGATGCCGCCGCAATTGGTACGGCCGGATACACCGCCGCTATCTGCGTGAACCAGCTGCGCACGCACGGCACGACGAAGGGCCATATCCTCGTCACCGGGGCCACCGGCGGCGTGGGATCCATCGCGGTCCAGCTGCTCAAGTCTTCCGGCTACGAGGTTACCGCCGTCACCGGCCGCGTGGAATCCCAGTCGGAGTACCTCACCTCACTCGGCGCGGATCACGTGCTCGACCGCACAGCGTTGTCTGAGACCGGCCGCCCGCTGCAGAAGGCGCTGTACGACGGCGCCATTGACACCGCCGGTTCCACCGTCTTGGCCAACGTGCTGGCGCAGGTGCGCTGGGGCGGCGTGGTGGCGGCCACCGGTATGGCGGCTGGTCCGGATCTTCCTGCCTCGGTGCTGCCGTTCATCCTGCGCGGCATCGTGCTGGCCGGCGGTAACTCCGTCGATGCACCCCGCGAGGTGCGTGAGGCCGCCTGGCAGCTTCTCGACGAACACCTCGACCTCAACATGCTGAACTCTATTACTGAAACGGTGCCGCTGGCCGATGTCGCCACTGCCGCTCAAGAGCTGCGCGCCGGCTCCCGCCATGGGCGCACGGTCGTCGAGATATAGGCAGGGCAGGTGTGAGCGGGCAGCCTTATACTGCCCGGCCCCTTTAGTGGTGCACGCGGTGCGATAGCGATTCGTCGTCGGTGCCGGGGGCATTACCCAGCTCGCCGGTGAATTCATCGTCGCTGCGCGCCAACCAGATGGAGGACACCACCAGTCCGCCCCAGATGACGACGACGAAGAGGATAAAGAGCAGGATTGCGCTTGTAGTCATTGTTATTCTCCTTTCCTTATAGCCGCTACTTGTCGTCCGTGTTCGGTGCGGCGGCGTTGCCTGCGGCAAGTGGGTTCGGAGTACCGGCCGGGCGGCCGCCCACTGGGACGCCGTAATCAGACGTCTCGATGCCGTCCAGGTACTTGTTTCCGCGGAAGTCCACCAGCGGCATGATGAAGCTGGCGAGCAGAATGACGCCCAGCACGGTCCAGCCATAAAGACCAATCTGGGTGGAGGAGTAGCCCTCATAACCTTCGCGGACAATCGTGGTGATCTCGTTGACCAGGAAGTAGACGAGCAGCAGCGGGGTCGCGACGAAAGTCAGGAACTGCCAGAAGCCACCCACCTTGAACTGCGACACGGCGTTGATGTGCTGCTGGATCTCGCGGCGGCGGCCGGTCACCCAGCCGACGACTACGAGGGCGCAGATGGCGCCGAAGACGATGCCCAAGTTGTTGGTGAACTTATCCATGATGTCCAGAGTGACCAGGCCCGAGGAGGTGGCGAACAGGAAGCAGGACAGTACTCCCATCGCGCTGCCAACGCTGATGGCAGAAACGCGGCGGGAAATGTTGAACTTATCTGCCACGGCGGAGACAACGACCTCCATGATGGAGATCAGCGAGGTCACACCGGCCAGGAACAGGGAGCCAAAGAAGAGGACACCGAACAGCCAGCCGAGCGGCATGAGGTTAATGATCGTCGGGAAAGCGATGAAGGCCAGACCGATACCAGACTCAGCCACCTCATCGACAGACACGCCCTGCTGGGCGGCCATGTAGCCCAGAGTGGCGAAGACGCCGATGCCGGCGAGAACCTCGAAGGAGGAGTTCGCAAAGGCAGTAACCAGGCCCGTGTTGGTGAGGTTGGTGCGCGGCTTGAGGTAGGACGCGTAGGTGATCATGATGCCGAAACCGATGGACAGGGAGAAGAAGATCTGTCCGTAGGCGGCGATCCACACCGACGGGTTGCTCAGCACGGACCAGTCCGGAGTGAAGAAGGCGTTGAGGCCCTCGGCGGCGCCGTCGAGGAAGAAGGCGCGGATCACCAGAATGATGAACATGACGGCCAGGACCGGCAGGAAGATGGAGGTCAGCTTGCCGATGCCCTTGTTGATGCTCGTGGCCAGCGTAGCGATGCAGACAACCCATACGAGGATCATGACGCCCAGAATGGCGGGGACGACGTGGCCCGAGTAGGTTGCCTCTGGGTCCGCCTGGAGGAAGTCAACCATGAAATAGTCCGCGGGAGCTTCTCCCCACGCCTGGTTCACGGACTTGATGGTGTAGAGCGCCGCCCACGCAATGATGGCAGCGTAGTAGATGGCAATGAAGAAGTTCACGCCGACTTTGAACCAGCCGATTCCTTCCCAGCGGCTGCTGATACGGCGAAATGCCAGCGGTGCAGAACCGCGGAAGCGGTGACCAATGGCGAGGTCGAACCACAGGATGGGAATACCGGCGGTCAGCAAGGCCACCATGTACGGGATGAGGAAGGCACCGCCACCGTTTTCATAGGCAACGTAGGGGAAGCGCCAGATATTACCCAGGCCGACGGCGGAGCCGATGGCGGCCATGAGGAAGACGAAGCGCGTATTAAAAGTATCGCGTGTAGAGCGAGTCTTATGCGGGGTTGTTGTGGTCATGAGAGAACTTTCTTCTTGAGCAAATATCGCGCACCGCAAGACCGTAGGAATTGTTTATACGGACCGCGTACGGCGAGTATTAGCGAGAAGCTTAGTCTAACTGCCAACCTATAGGTACCGTTTTGAATATTTATTTCTGAAGCTTTACCTCTGCCTTAACCCCATGGCCAGAGGCCTAAAACCGCCACTGCCCCTCAACACTCTGCTCCCCGTCCGAAACATTGGGTCCCGGAAAGTAGCTGAGCGATGAAGGGCAAAGAGTGAGCGAAGAAGATGGTGAAACTAGACGTGCAAATCGCGATCCTGAATCCCCTTGGGAACGGCGAGCACACCAATGAGGGACACGACCGAAATCGCGATGCCGTAGGCGGCGATGGCCATCGAGGTCTCGTACCGCGTGTACAGCATCTCTGCAATCATCGGGGCAAAGGCACCACCGATGATGGAGCCGAAGGCGTAGCCGATGGACACGCCCGACAGGCGCACCCGCACCGGGAACATCTCCGCGTACATCGCTGACTGCGGGCCATAGGTCGCACCCAGGATGACACCTAGGAGGAACACGGCCACGCCGAAGAACATGACGTTGCCCGAGTCAACCGCCCAGAACACCGGGGTGATATACAGCGCCAAGACGATGTAGCCGCCAATGAACGTCGTGCGCCGCCCCACCCGGTCAGACAGGTGGCCGAAGTACAGCGTGCCGATAAACCAACCAATCGACGCGATCAGGGCTACCCCAAGGGCCTGGGGGCGGGTATAGCCCACAACCTTCGTGCCATAGGCGGTGAAGTAGGCGATGACGAAGTAGCCAATCGCGTTGTTGGCGGCGAAGATAACTGCGCACTTGATGACGGTTCCGAGGTGGCCCTTGAACAGGACCGCGAGCGGTGCGGTGGACTTTTCCTTCAGCTCTTCCATCTCCGCGAAGGCCGGGGACTCTTCTACCGCCCGGCGGATCAGGTAGCCCAAGAGAATGAGCACGACTGAGGACAGGAACGGGATACGCCAGCCCCAGGCGAGGAACTGCTCCGGAGTCAGGACGGCGGAGAGCACCAGCATAAAGATGGTGGCCAGGAACATGCCGAGGGGTACTCCTACCTGCGGGAACGCACCAAAAAGTCCGCGCTTGCCGTGCGGGGCGTGCTCAACGGCCAGCATCGCCGCACCGCCCCATTCACCGCCGGCGGAGAGGCCCTGAAGGATACGTAAGAGCACCAGCAGGATAGGTGCTGCCATGCCGATGGAGGCGTAGGTAGGCAGCACACCCATCAGCATGGTGGCCAAGCCCATGCCAACCAGCGTGACGACAAGAACCGGCTTGCGTCCGAGCCGGTCACCCAAGTGGCCGGCCAGAATGGCCCCGAGGGGACGGAAAAGGAAGGAGATACCCAGCGACGCCCAGGCAATGATCTGAGCGAGCGAGGCGCTTTCGTTGGAGACCGGATCGAAATACTGGGTAGCGAAGATCAGGCCGGCGGCCTGAGCGTAGATGAAGAAGTCGAACCACTCAATAGTGGTGCCGACCATCGAACCGGCGAGCACGCGCTTGTGCTCTGTGGTGATTCCCGGCCCTTGGGCAGGCTGTTGGGTGACTGGTGCAGACATAGTGGGAGTCTTTTCTCTATGGGTGCAGAAGCACGGTGGATACAGTTAAAGCCAGTGAACGAAAGGGACAATGGTGAGGCGGGGCGTGCCAAAGAAGCCGAGAACGCGGCAGCGTTTTACTGATCGCGGTTGTCGACGATCCTCTTGGCCTTGCCCTCACCGCAATCGACGTGGTCAGTGATCTCGACGCCAACAGTGACGCCGATGCGCTCCTTGATCTGTTTCTTCAGCCACGCGGCGGAGGCATCGATCTGATCAGGAGTAGCCTCCGAGGAGTGCTCAACCACCAGGGTGAGGTGGTCCATGCGGCCACGCTTGCTCAGCACGCACTGGTAGCGCGGGCGAAGCACGCGGTCCTCAGTGATGATCTCCTCGAACTGCGACGGGAAGCAGTTCACGCCACGCAGGATGATCATGTCATCGTTACGAGCGGAGATACGGTCGATGCGACGCATCGAACGCGCAGTGCCCGGGAGCAGGCGGGTGATGTCGTGGGTGCGGTAACGAATGATCGGGAAGGCCTCCTTGGTGAGGGAGGAGATGACCAACTCGCCGTACTCGCCGTCTGGAACCGGCTGCATGGTCTCCGGATCGATGATCTCTGGGTAGAAGTGGTCCTCCCAGACGGTCAGGCCATCCTTGGCCTCGACACATTCTTGGGCCACGCCAGGGCCCATTACCTCGGAGAGGCCGTAGATATCGGTGGCCGTAATGCCGAAGCCTTCTTCGAGTTCGCGGCGCATTCCCTCGCTCCACGGCTCGGCGCCAAAGACGCCGGCGCGCAGGGAGGATTCGCGCGGATCCAGGCCTTCCTTGCGCATGCGGTCAAGGAGGTTGAGCACGTAAGACGGCGTACCCAGAATTGCGTCCGGCTGGAAGTCCTGCATGATCTGGATCTGGCGCTCCGTCTGACCACCGGAGGTCGGAATCGCCGTGGCTCCTAGGGCCTCAACGCCATAGTGAGCGCCCAGGCCGCCGGTAAAGAGGCCATAGCCGAACGTAATCTGAACCTTATCGCTCTTGCGCAGGCCGCCTGCCCGCAGCGAACGGGCTACGAGCTCGGCCCAAATACGCACGTCATTCTCGGTGTATCCCACGACGGTCGGGCGACCCGTGGTGCCGGAAGAAGCGTGGATGCGGGAGATTTGGTTCTGGCCAACAGCAAACATCCCGAAGGGGTACTCCGCGCGAAGGGTTTCCTTGTCGGTGAACGGGAACAGCGCAAAGTCCGCGAGTTCCTTGAAGTCATCCGGGTGAACGCCCTTCTCATCGAACGCACGGCGGTAGTGCGGGACGTTGTAGTACGCGTGGCGAAGCTCGTTCTTCGCGCGCGCGGTCTGCAGCGCAATGATTTCATCGCGGGAGGCGTACTCAATGCCCATCTGGGGGCCGTGGTGGTCAGAGAAGATATCAAACGTTGCGGTCACGTCATTTGCCTTTCATTTCGAGGAGAGGGGAAATACCACACCCTTTAAGCTCCCTCGAAAGTGCTGCAAGAAGTTGGTTAGCTGGGACAACGCACAAAAGTACGTTAATTACTTACCGTTCGGTTGGGTAAGTCTTGTGACGTACACTACAGGCCGTTGTCGTGATAGACAACACAATTAGTCCAAGTTTTTGAAGCGCAACACATCATCGCAGGCCACGACGGTTTCACCGACAAAAGAAGCCCCCACCCCCATATGGAGCCCCAACGGCGGAGCGAAACGCTCGCCCCCGACTAGCTGATCAACTACTTGCCCATCGCGACTAGCCCGTCGCTTGCGGAGCTAGGCCGCCAAACACAACACTCTCAAAAGCACTGGCCAGCTCCTCGGCACCAAGTCGACCCTCCGGCTCGTACCAATCAGACGTCGAGTTAATCATTCCGAAAATCATGCGGGTCAACAGCGGAGCCTCAATATCGGAGCGAATAGCACCCTCCTCCTGAGCAGCCTCCACCAGCGGAACCACGGAACGCGTCAGCGTACGGCGGCGCTCCAACGCGCTCCGCTCCACCTCGGAGTTTCCACGCAAACGGAGCAAGAGCGCGACAGACTTCGGGTCGGAGCACAGCACCTCAATCGAGCCACGCAACAGCCCGCGCACCCTCTCCCCCGCCGACACATCGGCCGCGGCCATCTCTTCCGCAACCGCTTCCAAACGGCTCAGTGCCTGCACTACCGTGAGCTCCAAAATCTCTTCTTTGGAAGAGATGTGGTGATAGAGCGCGGACTTAGAAATCCCCAATTCGCTCGCCACATTATCCATCGACGTGGCGTCGTAGCCGCGGGCTGTAAAAGCACGGACAGCTGCACGAATGACATCTTCACGGGAGTAGCCGGGGCGGCCACGTGCCGCGCCCTGGACAGTGGATTTCTCATTCTTCACGCAGTCCATTCAAGCAGAGAGCCCCGAGCACCGTTAGACTAGTGAGCCACCACACCCCTTTTCGCTCCCTCGGCAGCACTGCGGAAACCCCTTACCTCAAGGAGGAATTCCCATGAGCACCGAGCACCCCATCCTCGCCCCCGGCGTCGCCGAAAGCCCCGAGTTCACCCACGTGCGCACCATGTTCGACGATGACCGTGCCACCGCGGAGATTGGCGCGAAGATTACCGCGCTAGACGTCGGCAAGTGCGAAGGCCACTTCACCGTCCGCCCGGAGATGTGCAATGGACATGGCACGGCACAGGGTGGCTATTTATACATGTTTGCCGATTCCATCTTCGCCGGCGTTTGCAACTCCGGTGGCGACTTGGCCGTGGCCGCGCACAACTCGATTCACTACATCGCCCCCGCCTTCGAAGGGGATGTCGTTGACGGGGTTGGGGTGACCCGCCAAGCCTGGGGCCGCAACGGCGTTGTCGACGTCACCCTCAGCATCAAGGGTAAGCCCATCGCCGAATTCCGCGGCACATACCGCGTGCTGCCCGCCAAGCCCCAGAACCGCAACAAGTAGGGCGCAGCTCACAAACTTGGTTGACATAGCTCACACATGCCCCATATACTGACCAACCAGTCAGTAAGTATCACCGAGCCGACACTGAGCAGAGAGGGAACGATTCCTCCCATGACCCCATCAGAGAAAACACTCGCCGCCGTCCCGGCCGCGGATGAAGCACAAGCACAGCAGCGCTTCGACGAGCTCATCGCCGAAGACTCCCGCATCGAGCCCACCGACTGGATGCCGGCTGCCTACCGCAAGACCTTGACGCGTCAGATTTCCCAGCACGCGCACTCCGAAATCATCGGCATGCAGCCGGAGGCCAACTGGATCAGCCGCGCGCCTTCGCTCAAGCGCAAGGCCATCCTCATGGCCAAGGTGCAGGATGAGGCCGGCCACGGCCTCTACCTCTACTCCGCTGCGGAGACCTTGGGCACCTCGCGCGACGAACTGGTGCATCAGCTTCTCGACGGCACCGCCAAATACTCCTCCATCTTCAACTACCCGGCGCGCACGTGGGCCGACATCGGAGCCATCGGCTGGTTGGTGGATGGCGCCGCCATCTGCAACCAGGTCCCGCTCTGCCGTGCTTCCTACGCACCCTATGGCCGCGCCATGGTGCGCATCTGTAAGGAAGAGTCCTTCCACCAGCGCCAAGGTTGGGAGATCCTCTACGAGCTGTCCCACGGAACGCCCGAGCAGAAGCAGATGGCGCAGGAAGCCATCAACCGTTTCTACGGACCCGCACTCCAGATGTTCGGCCCGCCGGATGATGACTCCCCCAACTCCAAGCAGTCCATGGCGTGGAACATCAAGCGCTTCTCCAACGACGAACTGCGCCAGCGCTTCGTGGACATGATTGTCCCGCAGGCCGAAGCCCTTGGCCTGCACTTCGAGGACCCGGACCTGAAATGGAACGAAGAGCGCGGCCACTACGACTTCGGCGAGCTCGACTGGTCCGAGTTCAAGGCCGTCATCAAGGGCGAAGGCCCCTGCAACGTGCAGAGGATGCAGCGACGTCGCCAAGCGCATGCCGACGGCGCGTGGGTCCGTGAGGCTGCCGCAGCCTACGCCGAGAAGCACCACTCGGCTGATACCTCGCTCATCGCTTAACCCCTAAGCACACTGCTCAACCAGCTTCGAGACTTTAAGGAAGATTCCATGTCTAGCTCCACCTGGCCCATGTGGGAGGTCTTCGTACGCTCCTCCCGCGGCCTTTCCCACGTTCACGCCGGCTCGCTCCATGCACCGGATGCCACCATGGCCCTGCGCAATGCCCGCGATCTCTACACCCGCCGCAACGAGGGAACCTCCGTCTGGGTCGTGCCCAGCGAGGCCATTGCCTCCTCCGACCCGGACTCCAAGGGCGGATTCTTCGAATCCCCCCAGGGCAAGAGCTACCGCCACGCCACGTACTACGACAAGTCGGAAGGAGTGCCGCACCTGTGACCGGATTTGCAGCCGCCGATTCTGCGACCAAGCAATCGCAGGGCAACGGCATCACCGCAGAAGACATCGCCGCCTCCGGCGCAGTGGCCCCCGAGGACACGGCTCGCTATGCGCTCATGCTGGGCGATGACGCCCTCATCCTGGCCCAGCGCCTGGGCTGGTGGATTTCCCGCGCGCCGGAGATGGAAGAGGACATCGCACTGGGCAACATCGCCCTCGATCTCATCGGGCACGCCCGCTTCCTACTGACCTACGCCGGTACCGCATGGGGCAAGACCGAGGATGACTTGGCTTACTTCCGTAACGAGGAGGAGTTCCGCTCCGCGCGCTTGGTCGAGCAGGAGAACGGCGACTTCGGCTACACCATCGCCCGCCAGCTGCTCTTCTCCTACTACCAGTACGGGCTCTACACGGCCTTGCTGGAGTCGCAGGATGAAACCATTGCGGCGATCGCGGCGAAGGCCATCAAGGAAGTCGAGTACCACGTCGACCACGCCAACCAGTGGATTCTTCGTCTGGGCCAAGGCACCGAGGAGTCCCACCGCCGAATCACGGAGGGCCTGATGTACATGTGGCCCTACCTTGACGAGCTCTTCGAGGATCTCCCGCTTCACGAGAAGCTGGCGGCAGAAGGCATCGCAGTTCTGCCCTCGAGCCTGCGCGCGCAGTTCGATGAGCGCATCGCCTACGTCCTAGACAAGGCAGGTCTGGCCATCCCGGACGTCAAGCAAGCCCGCTCCGGGCAGCGCACCGGGCGTTTCTCCGAGCACCGCGGTTTCATCCTCGCGGAGATGCAGTCCTTGGCGCGCCAACACCCCGGCGCGACCTGGTAAAGACAAGGAAAGGACCAAGGTTTCATCGTGTCCATCACAGATAAATCCCACCCGCTGCGCCCCACGCAGCCTGACGACGCCCACGTGTGGGACGTCGCCGCCGAGGTGCCCGATCCGGAGATCCCCGTGATTTCCATCGCCGACCTTGGAATTCTTCGGGACGCTCGCCTGGATGGCGATACCGCGGTGGCCACGATTACCCCCACCTACTCCGGCTGCCCCGCCATGGAACACATCACGGCGGACATCACCACAGCGCTGACCGATGCCGGTTACGCGAAGGTGCGCGTCGACCTCGTTCTCCACCCGGCGTGGACCACCGACTGGATGACGGAGACCGGCCGGCAAAACCTCAAGGACTACGGCATTGCCCCGCCCAGCGGAAAAACCCGGGCCACGCCGGAAGGTCCTATCCCGCTCACACTCGAACCGCCGCCGGCCATCGAATGCCCCCACTGTGGCTCCCGCCGCACACGTAAGCTTGCCCAATTCGGTTCCACCTCCTGCAAAGCTCTCTACAACTGCCAGGATTGCTTGGAGCCCTTCGACTACTTCAAGGTGCACTAATGACCACGACCCCGTCTGCCCCCGCAAAGAAGAAGGCCACGTTCAACACCCTGACCGTGTCCGAGGTGCGCGCCCTGACTTCAGACTCCGTGGAGGTTTCCTTCGCTATCCCTCCGGAGCTCCAGGACGACTATGACTACATCCCCGGCCAGTACGTTGCACTGCGGGCAACCATCGACGGCCAGGAAGTCCGCCGCTCCTATTCCATCTGCGATGTGCCTCGCGACGGCGTGCTGCGCGTCGCCATCAAGCGCGACCGCGGTGGCGTCTTCTCCACGTGGGCCAATGACACCCTGCAGCCCGGCGACACCATGGACGTGATGAACCCGCAGGGCGCGTTCACCTCAAAGACTCACCTGACCGGCCTTAACAACCCCGAGGCCGTGCGCGAAGAACTGGAGAAGCTGGAGAACCCACACCTCGTGGCCATTGCAGCGGGCTCCGGCATCACGCCAATCATGGCCATCGCCCAGACCGTGCTCCACACCTCCCCCGACACCACCTTCGAGCTCATCTTTGCCAACAAGGGCGGCGGCGACGTCATGTTCGCCGAGGAGATTGGTGACCTCAAGGACAAGTTCCCTACGCGCTTTGCCGTGCACCACGTCCTGTCCCGCGAGCAGCGCGTTAACCCGCTGTTCTCCGGGCGCATCGATGCCGAAAAACTCCAGACCCTGCTGGATAACGTCGTGCGCACGGACACTGTCGACGAATGGTTCCTTTGCGGCCCCTTCGAGCTAGTGCAGTTGGTGCGCGATGAGCTGGCTGGCCGCGATGTGGGTGAGAAGGACGTGCGCTACGAGCTGTTTACCACCGGCAAGCCCTCTGGGGATCAGAACCAATCTGGACGCCACGTCGAGGTGGATCCGGAAGGCGATAACGTCACCATCAACTTCCAGCTCGATGGCCTCTCCGGTTCTGTTGAGTCCCCGGTCTCTGCCAACGAGTCTCTGCTCAATGCCGCCCTGCGCGTGCGCTCCGACGTCCCCTTCGCCTGCGCCGGCGGCGTGTGCGGCACCTGCCGCGCCAAGCTGGTCGAGGGCGAGGTCGACATGGCGGAGAACTACGCCCTCGAGGCCGATGAGGTCAAGGCCGGCTACATCCTCACCTGCCAGTCGCGCCCAACCACGCCCACCATCGTTCTCGACTTCGACGCCTAGGAGAAACATCCATGATCGACCTGCACCACGACGCCGAAGCCGGGGTTATCGAGCTCGTACTCAACAACCCGAAGGCCCTCAACTCCCTCGCGGAGGAAGACCTCGCCGAACTCTCCCGCACCCTCGATGAGGCCGCGGCGCTCAAACCCCGCTCGCTCATCCTGCGCGGCGAGGGCAAGGGCTTTTGCGCAGGCCGCAACATCAAGGGGCTCAACCCGCGCGAAGACGACGCCACTGCCTACCTCGCGGACGTTGTCACCCCCGTGCTCACAAAGATCGATAACTTCCCCGCCCCCACCTTCGCCGCCGTGCACGGCCCCTGCCTGGGTGTCGGCCTCGGTCTCGCTTTGGCCTGTGACGTCGTCTACGTCGCCGAAGATGCCAAGTTCGGTTCCCCATTCGCCAACCTAGGCGCCACCCTGGATTCGGGCGGGCACTCCCTCTTCGTCGAACGCCTCGGCACACACCGCGCGATGGACCTCATCATCACCGGCGAACTCATCTCCGGTGCGGAAGCGGTGCGCGCTGGCCTCTTCTCCCGCGCGCTATCAGCAGAGGAGCTGCTGGAGTTTACCCGGGGCGTCGCCAAGCGCGCAGCCCACGGCGCGACCCAGGCTTTCCTCACCAGCCGCACCCTGGTCCAGGACATCCGCGATAACGGCACTGGGCTGTGGGCCAGCGTCGATGCCGAGAACTCCGCCCAAGGCAAACTCTGCGATACCGAGGATTATTACGAGGGCTTTGCAGCTTTCAATGAGAAACGCCCGCCGGTCTTCCACGGACGCTAAAACCTCCAGACCTTCTAGAACGCATACCGCGCAGTTCACACAGCGCAATACACACAGATAGTTAAGGAAAAACATGACCGCTTACCTCGTTTCCGGATTCCGCACCCCCGTGGGCCGCTACGGCGGCGCACTGTCCTCGGTTCGCCCAGATGACCTCATGGCCACCGCCATCAAGAAGACGGTGGAGGAGGCCGGACTCGATCCCTCCGCGGTGGATGAAGTCATCATCGGCAACGCCAACGGCGCCGGCGAGGAGAACCGCAACGTCGCCCGCATGTCCTGGCTGCTCGCCGGGTTCCCGGACACCGTTCCCGGGATGACGGTCAACCGTCTGTGTGCTTCGGGCATGTCCTCGATTGCCCTGGCCACCGCCCTCGTGGAATCCGGCCAGGCGGATATTGTCATCGCCGGTGGCGTCGAATCCATGTCCCGCGCGCCCTGGGTCATGGAGAAGCCAAGCAAGCCTTTTGCCAAGCCAGGCCAGGTTTTTGATACCTCCATTGGCTGGCGTTTTGCCAACCCAAAGTTCGCGGAGCAGGAGAAGATGACCTACTCCATGCCGGAGACCGCCGAGGAGGTGGCCAACGTCTTTGGTATTAGCCGCGAGGATGCGGACGCCTTCGCTGTGCGTTCCCAGGAGCGCGCGCTCGCCGCGATTGAGGCCGGCAAGTTCGCCAGGGAGATCGTGCCCATCGAGGTCACCGACCGCAAGGGCAACGTCACCGTCGTCGATACCGACGAAGGCCCCCGCCCGGGCACCACGATGGAGGTCTTGGCCAAGCTGCGCCCGGTGACCTCCCTGGGTGACGTCACCACGGCGGGCAACGCCTCCTCGCTGAACGACGGCGCCTCCTGCGTCATTGTCGCCTCCGACGAGGCGCTCAAGAAGCACAACCTGACCGCCCGCGCCCGCGTGGTGGCCAACTCCGCGCGCGGTGTGCGCCCGGAAATCATGGGCACGGGCCCCATCCCGGCAACCCGCGACGTGCTCGAGCGCGCCGGCTGGGAGCTGGACAGCGTGGATGCCGTCGAGCTCAACGAAGCTTTCGCATCACAGTCCATCGCCTGCATCCGCGAACTGGGCTTGGATGAGGACAAGGTCAACGCCTGGGGCGGCGCCATCGCGCTGGGCCACCCGTTGGGTTCCTCCGGTTCCCGCATCACGTTGACCCTGCTCAACCGCCTGGAAACGGACGGGCTGCGCCGCGGCATCGCCACCATGTGCGTGGGCGTGGGCCAGGGCACCGCGATTGCGATTGAGAGGGTGTAAATGACTACTGCCATTGAGATTTCAACGCGCGGTGAGAAGGACGAGATAGTCGTCGCCAAGCTCAACCGCCCCGAGGTGCGCAACGCCATCGATGAGCAGATGGTGACGGAGTTCCACGCACTCTGCGCGCAGCTCGAGTCCGAGCCCCGCATCCTCATCATCACCGGCTGCACGGTGGATACCCCGAAGGGCCCGCGCGGCATCTTCGCCTCCGGGGCGGACATCGCACAGCTTCGTGAGCGCCGCCGCGAGGATGCCCTCCGCGGCATCAACTCCGGCATCTTCCACCGCATCGCCTCGCTGCCCGCCCCCGTCATCGCGGCGGTGGATGGCTACGCCCTCGGCGGCGGTCTGGAGCTGGCCTTAGCCGCGGACTTCCGCGTGTCCACTCCTTTTGCCAAGTTTGGGCAGCCCGAAGCCGGCCTGGGTATCGCTGCCGCCGCGGGTGCCACGTGGCGCCTCAAGGAGTGCGTCGGCACGCCCCTGGCGAAAGAAATCCTGCTGGCCGGGCGCATCCTCAACGGCGAGGAGGCGCTGGTCAATCACCTGGTCAGCGAGTTGCACGAGCCGGATGCGCTGGTCGACGGTGCCCTGGCACTAGCCGGGCGCATTGCCAAACAAGACCCGCTGGCCGTGCGTTTGACCAAGCAGCTCATCTCTATGCCTGATGCGGCGCACCCGGCGGTGGACAACATCGCCCAGGCCGTGCTCTTTGAGTCCCCCGCCAAGTTTGAGCGGATGCAGGCCTTCCTGGACCGCAAGAAATAAACCTTCCACCCACAAGGAGAGTCAACTCATGTCCCCAGTACTGCAGGTTCCTGCCAAGGTTGGTGTGCTCGGCGGCGGCCGCATGGGCGCCGGCATTGCTCACGCCTTCCTGGCCGCCGGCGCGTCCGTGACCGTGGTGGATATCAACGATGACGCCGTGGCCGCCGCCCGCGAGCGCGTGCACAAGGCCATCCGCGGCTCCCTCGACCGCGGGGCGGAAGGCACCTTCGAATCCTGGGATGAGCGTCTCAGCTTTTCCACCGCCGCCTCCGCCTTTGCCGGCTTTGACCTCGTGGTTGAGGCAGTTCCGGAGTCGATGGATCTCAAGGTGGCCGCCTTTAAGGATATCGCCGAAGCCGCCCCGCAAGCCGTCGTCGCCACCAATACCTCCTCACTGTCGGTATCCCAGTTGGCAGAGAGCATCCCCAACGACGTCATCGGCCTGCACTTCTTCAATCCGGTCCCGGCCTCCAAGCTGGTGGAGGTGGTCGTCGCCGAGTCCACCCCTGATGCACTCGTGGACACCGCCAAGGGCTGGGTCGAGGGCCTGGGTAAGACCGCGGTGGTGGTCAAGGATGCCCCCGGCTTCGCGTCCTCCCGCCTCGGCGTGGCCATCGCGCTTGAGGCCATCCGCATGGTGGAGGAAGGCGTGGCCTCCCCGCGCGATATCGACAACGCCATGGTGTTGGGCTACAAGTTCCCCATTGGCCCGCTGGAACTGACCGATATCGTGGGTCTGGACGTGCGCCTCGGCATCGCCGAATACCTTGAATCCCAGCTGGGTGAGCGCTTTAGCCCGCCGCAGCTCATGCGCGACATGGTCGCCCGCGGGGAGCTGGGCCGCAAGTCCGGCAAGGGCTTCTACGACTACTCCGAATAAGCCGCACTCCCCCTCCACTATTTCCTAGCGCTCCTACTTCTTGTCCTTCGACGCCACGAGCGCGTTAGTGATGCGCGCCGTACACAGCCTCCTCCCCTCGTCATCTGTAATGATGATCTCGTGGGAGCACAGCGTCTTGCCCAGCTTGATGGCGGTGGCCGTCGCCGTAACCAGGCCGGTGCGCCCGGAGGCGTGGTGTGTCGCATTGATGTCCACGCCCACGGCGACCTTGCCCAGCGTCGAGGCGTGAATTACCGCAGCCCAGCTGCCAACGGCCTCGGCAATACAGGCCATGGCACCGCCGTGGAGCAGACCGAAGGATTGGGTATTGCCCTCGACCGGCATGGTGGCAACCACCCTCTCGGCCGACTCTTCGAGGATTTCGACACCCATCTTCTTGTCCAGCTCACCCAACTGAATCTTCCATACCTCTGCGGCCATGCCGTTCTCCTTACTTGCTCCTAGAAATGTGACGCAGACTATACTAGCCTGTATTTACTGACCAACCGTTCGGAAACTAATGGAAAGGCCAATCTTTTCGCTATGACTGCAGCCCTCGTCCCCAGCTATCTTTCCGGCCAGTGGCTCACCCCGGACAATCCCTCGCGCGTTGCTGACGTGCACGATGCCTCCACCGGTGACGTCGTCGCCAGGGTTAGCGCCGAAGGCCTCGACATCGCTGACGCCATCGACTACGCACGCGGCACCGGGCGCGAGGGACTCCAGAAGCTCACCTTCCACGAGCGCGCCCTCAAGCTCAAGGAGCTGGCGATTTACCTCCAGGATCACCGCGAAGAGCTCTACGAACTGGCCAACAAGGCCGGCGCCAACAAGCGCGATAACTTCGTCGATATCGACGGCGGTATTTCCACCATGTTCACCTTCTCCTCGAAGGGCCGCCGCGAGATGCCTAATTCCACCGTCATGCCGGATGGTGAGGCGGAGGTCTTCTCCAAGGACGGCTCCTTCATTGGCCGCCACATTTACACCTCGATCCCTGGCGTTGCGGTGCAGATCAACGCCTTCAACTTCCCCGTCTGGGGCATGCTGGAGAAGTTCGCCCCGGCCTTCATCGCGGGCGTGCCCTCCATTGTTAAGCCAGCGACACCGACCGGCTACATCACCGCGGCGTGTGTTCGCCTCATGATTGATTCCGGAATCCTGCCGGAGGGCAGCTTGCAGCTCATCTCCGGCTCCGCCCGCGACCTGTTGGATCACCTGGACTATCGCGATCACGTGGCCTTTACTGGCTCTGCTGATACTGCGAATACCCTGCGCGCACACCGCAACGTCATCGAGGGCGGCATCCAGTTCAGCGCGGAGGCGGACTCCCTCAACGCTGCCATTCTGGGCACCGATGTCACCGCGGATTCCCCGGAGTTCGACGCCTTCGTCAAGGCAGTCTTCGGCGAGATGACCTCGAAGGCGGGTCAGAAGTGTACCGCCATCCGCCGCGCCATCGTCCCGCACGCGCTTGTCGACGCCACCATTGACGCCCTCAGCACACGCCTTAGCGACAAGGTGGTCGTGGGCGATCCGCGCGATGCTTCCGCCACCATGGGCCCACTGGTCTCTGCGGATCAGAAAGCTGACGTCGCAGAAGCCGTCGAAAAGCTCAAGGCCGGCGGCGGCGAGATTGTCTACGGCGGCGAGGAGGCCGAGGGCGCGTTCTTCAACCCCACCATCCTGCGCTTTGCCGATAACCGCGCCCCAGCGGTCCACGACACCGAGGCCTTCGGCCCCGTCGTCTCCTTCCTGGGTTACGACTCCCCCGCCGAGGCCATCGAGCTCGCCGCCTTGGGCTCTGGCTCGCTGGTTGCCTCCGTTATTACGCATGACCCGCAGCTGGCACGCGAGTATGCCCTCGGCATCGCCGCCCATCACGGCCGCCTGCACTTCCTCGACCGCGATGATGCGAAGACGTCTACCGGCCACGGCTCTCCCCTCCCGCACCTCGTCCACGGTGGCCCGGGCCGCGCCGGCGGCGGCGAAGAACTGGGTGGTGTGCGCGGCATCCTGCACTACATGCAGCGCACCGCCGTTCAGGGAACCCCGGACCACCTCACCGCCATTACCGGCCAGTGGCACCGCGGCGCGACTGTCCAGCGCGTGACCCGGACGGACGTCGACAGCGGCCAGGGCACCCACCCCTTCCGCAAGGACCTGGCCACGCTGCAGATCGGCGACCAGTTCGCCTCCGACCTACGCCACGTTTCCCTTGAAGAGATCCTCGAGTTCGCAGAGAAAACCGGCGATACCTTCTACGCCCACACCGACGAGGAAGCCGCCACAGCTAACCCCTTCTTCCCACGCCGCGTGGCCCACGGTTACCTGCTGGTTTCCTGGGCAGCGGGACTCTTCGTGGAGCCGGCACCGGGCCCGGTCCTGGCTAACTACGGCCTGGAGAACCTGCGCTTCATCACGCCGGTGACCTACGACGATTCCATCCGCGTGGAGCTGACCGCTAAGCGCATCACCCCGCGCGTCACCGATGACTACGGTGAGGTGTGCTGGGACGCCGTGCTCTACAACCAGGAGGATGAGATCGTAGCGACCTACGACGTCCTCACCCTCGTGGAGAAGGTGAACACCACCTATGCCGAGGGCACAGTCTCGGCATAAAGATGACGTTGTGCGAGCCAAGTCACACATCGAAGGTTGGTTTCTTTTATCATTACTGTCATGAAAGAAACTAACTCAGTCACTGGCTCCATCATCATCGTCGGCAGCGGCCTCGCTGGCATGGTCGCCGGCTACGAGGCCCTCAAGGGCGGCAAGCACGTCATCTTCCTGGAACAGGAGAACCGCAACAACCTCGGCGGCCAGGCCTTCTGGTCCCTCGGCGGTCTGTTTTATGTCGACTCCCCCGAGCAGAAGATGATGCGGGTCAAGGATTCCGAAGAATTGGCCTGGCGCGACTGGGCCAACTCCGCCGACTATGACCCAGTGACCGAGGAAGACCGGCACGATTTTTGGGGCGCGAAATGGGGCCGCGAATACGTACGCTTTGCCGCTAATGAGAAACGCACGTACCTCAAAGGCCTAGGCCTCAACGTCCTACCCACCATCGGCTGGGCCGAGCGCGGTTCGGGCGATGCCTCCGGCCACGGCAACTCCGTCCCGCGTTTCCACCTCACCTGGGGCACGGGCCCGGAGGTCGTGCGCGTCTTCCGCGAGCCGCTCCTTAAAGCAGAAGAACAAGGCCAGGTCGAATTCCATTTCCGCCACCGCGTGGACGAGCTCGTCGTCGAAAACGACGACGCTGGCAGCCCGCGCGTCGTCGGCGTGCGCGGCAGCGTCCTCTCCCCCACCAGCCAGCCACGCGGTGAGGCGAGCTCGAGGGACGTGGTCAAGCACTTTGAGCTTCACGGCTCCGCCGTGGTCATCGCCACCGGTGGCATCGGCGGCAACCTGGAGAAGGTTCGCAAGATGTGGCCCACTGAGCGCTGGGGCGAGTGCCCGGAGGAACTGGTCACGGGCGTTCCCGCGCATGTCGACGGCCGCGGCATCGACATCGCCCAGCAAGCCGGCGCCTCCGTAGTCAACACGGACCGCATGTGGGCCTACACCGAGGGCATGACCAACTGGAATTCCATCTGGCCCGGCCACGGCATCCGCATCATCCCGGGCCCGTCAGCGCTGTGGCTCGACGCCGAAGGCAACCGCCTGCCCACCAACCTCTTCCCCGGCACCGATAACCTGGCGGCCTTGGCCCACATTGGCCAGACCGAGCACGGTTACTCCTGGTTCGTGCTCAACAAGGCCATCGTGGACAAGGAGTTCATCTTCTCCGGCTCTGAGCAAAACCCGGATCTAACGGATAAGGAATTCAAGAAGCTCGCCGGCAAGCTGGGCCCCGGCACACACGTGGCAGTCAAAGCTTTCATGGAGAACGGAATCGACTGGGTCGTGGAAGACAACCTGGAGGATCTTGTCGCCGGAATGAACGAAATCTCTCCGGAGGGCTCCCCCACCATTGATGTAACCCAACTTAGGAAAGTTCTGGAAGATCGCGATTCCCAGCTGGATAATCCCTTCAGCAAGGACGCCCAAGTCAACTATCTCCGCGTGGCCCGCGGCTTCTTAGGCGACAAGCTCATCCGCGTTGCTCCCCCACACCGCATCCTCGATAACTCCAAGGGCCCTCTCATCGCCGTGCGCCTGAAGTTCCTGACCCGCAAGACGCTCGGCGGCCTGGAGACCAACCTGGACGGCCAGTGCCTCAACGCCGACGGTACGGTTCTGCCTGGCCTCTATGCCTGCGGCGAGGCCTCCGGTTTCGGCGGTGGCGGCATGCACGGCAAAAATGCGCTGGAAGGCACCTTCCTGGGCGGGTGCATCCACTCGGGCAAGCGCGTGGGCGAAGCGTTGGCGCGCGGCTAGCACTGTTTTCTAATACTGTCGGGCACTATGAACCTCGCTAGGAACGTCCGCATCGACGTGGAGAATCCCTTCTTCACCACCTCCCGCTTCGTCGCCGCCCCCGCGGAACTCACCGTGGGCGAGATGATGATCATTGTCCACGCCGCGCTCGGCCTTGAGCCCTCTCATCCGGGAATCCTCGTGGGCGAGGAAGGCACGCCGATCGACGTCCTCACCATCATTGACCAGGACTTTTTCGAGACCTTCCGGGAAGTAGCGCACTACCACCCCTCGGACGGCGCATGGAATATCAGCATCAGCGTGGCGGACACCTCGCGCGTCGTCATGGGGCTGCCAGCCCTCATCGCCGGTGAGGGCCCCGATCTGATGAGTGAGCTGGGCAGTGCCGAGGCGATGTTCAAGGTGGTCCTCGATGTCCAGGCGACTATGGCCTACATGGCTGTTCCTACCGAGAGCATGGAGCGCATCTTCGCGCTCTTCCCCAACTACACACTGGACCAAATCCACCAGCGCCTCACCACCTTCTTCCCGCCGGCAGTGGCGCAGCGCCTCGCCACCATGGGCACGGAGGCCGCCAACCTGGAGGGCGGCACCAAGCCCGCACTGCCTGGGGATCTCCCCCTGGATCCTTTCCGCTCCACACCCTTCGAGGACATCCCGGTGCCCTCCTCGGAGATGCTGGAGGAATGGCGCGCGGAAATCCACGAGGCCTACCCGGAGCTGCGCCCCGACTATGAGCTGCCGGCGCTTGACGACGCCACCGCTCACCACGTAGGCCAGCGTATACGCGAATACCTCGAGGTCATCGAGGAATATCCACGCCTGACCGGGGCCGGCTACCTCAAGCAGGCGGCTGTCGCGCGCCTCAAGGAAGGGCTGAATAGCCCCAATGATTTTGATGACGTCAAGCGCGAGGACTACCACCAGCCGCTGTTGAACCTGCGCGGATTCCTCACGGACTTGGATTGGCTCAAGACCACAACGACGCAGATCAAGCTCACCAAATATGGCCGCAAGGCCATGAGCGATCCGCTCTGGGCAACGCAGGTCATCATGAACAACATCCCTTATGCCTACGCCGAACCGGAGGGCATTCCTCAGCTCTCCTTCGAACTAGTCCACCTATTGCGCGGTGAGTGGGAGTTCAATCCGGAATACGACTACACGCACGCCATCACCCGCGACCTGCTGTTCACGCTGGGCATTCTCGAGGATGACTCCACGTTCCCTGACATCACCGATGGGTGCCAAGGCTTCCTCGGCGAAATCATCACCAAGGTGCGCAAGGAGCTGAACCAAGAGCTGGACTAGTTCCAAGTCGCGACCTTGTAGACGCCACTAATGACACTGCTACCTAGTATTGTTCGGCGGTGGGGTGGGGTTGTTCCACGCTAAATCCGCCTAGGACAGGAAGGCGTCCTGCAAAAGGCATCTTTGGGTCTAAAAACGCCATCTGCACTGAGTAAATGGCGTTTTTGGCCGCGAAAACGCCTTATGACAGATGCCTTTTGTCAGACGCCCTTTGTCAGTTACCTCCCGCATGTCGATGGAGTCACGCAGACGTTGCGCGCTGCGAGGGGAGTGACGAAGGTACACGCCTAGGCGCAAAACTGCCCTAACTGACGATTTTCCCCACGATCATTCGCTGGAAGGGCGCTGGTTTCGTCAACTAGGGCAGTTGCGGCCGCCATCTAACGGAGCCGCGGTGGTTTATTTAACTACCAAGTTGACCATGCGGCCCGGCACGTAGATCTCCTTGACCACGTTCTTGCCGGCAGTCAGCTCAGCGATGCGCTCATCTTCCTTGGCAATACCCACGACGGTGGCTTGGTCAGCGTCGGCAGGCACCATCACGCGTGCCTTGACCTTGCCGTTGATCTGCACCGGAACCTCAATCTCGTCGTCGACGAGGTACTTTTCTTCGAACTCCGGGAAGGCCTCATAGGTGATGGTCTCCTCATGGCCGAAGCGCTTCCACAGCTCCTCCGCGATGTGCGGAGCAACGGGGGAGACCAGCTGGGCCAAGGGCTCCACGGCGGCGCGCGGCGCGCCCTTCGGGTAGGCCTTGGTCAGGTAGTTCACGTACTCGATGAGCTTGGCCACCACGGTGTTCAGGCGCAGGTTCTCGTAGTCATCACGCACACCGGCGATGGTGCGGTTGAGGTGCTTCAGGTCATCCTCGGAAAGCTCTGCGTCCGTCGTGCACAGCTCACCGGAGTTCTCGTCGACGGCTAGGCGCCACAGGCGCTGCAAGAAGCGCTGCGCACCGACGACGTCCTTGGTTGCCCATGGGCGGGAGGTATCCAGCGGGCCCATCGACATCTCATAAACGCGCAGGGTATCGGCACCATAGTCGCGGCAAATATCATCCGGGGCCACGGAGTTCTTCAGGGACTTGCCCATCTTGCCGTACTCTTGGTTGACCTTTTCATCCCCGTAGTAGAACGCGCCATCGCGTTCTACTACCTCAGCGGCAGGCACGTAAACACCGCGGGAATCGGTGTAGGCATAAGCCTGGATGTAGCCCTGATTGTACAGGCGGCGGTAAGGCTCCTTCGAGGTCACGTAGCCCAGATCGAAGAGAACCTTATGCCAGAAGCGGGCGTAGAGCAGGTGCAGCACGGCGTGCTCCACGCCTCCAACGTAAAGGTCAACGCCACCCGGGTCGTTGGCGCCGTGCTCCTCTGGACGAGGGCCCGTCCAGTAGCGCTCGTTCTCCAAGTCGCAGAAGAGTTCATCATTCGTCGGATCGATGTAGCGCAGCTGGTACCAGGAAGAACCTGCCCACTGCGGCATGACGTTGGTGTCGCGGTAGTAGGTCTTCGGGCCATCGCCTAGGTCGAGCTCGACCTCCACCCACTCGCGGGCCTTGGCCAGCGGCGGCTGCGGGGAGGAATCGGCATCATCCGGGTCGAATGACACCGGCTTGTAGTCCTCTACCTCCGGCAGCTCAATGGGCAGCATCGACTCCGGCAGCGGGTAGGCCTGGCCGGCCTCGTCATAGACGATGGGGAAGGGCTCGCCCCAGTAGCGCTGGCGAGCAAACAGCCAATCACGCAGCTTGTACTGGATCTTCTCGCGGCCTACTCCTTGTTCCTCTAGCCACGGGATAATGGCGGCGATGGCCTCATCCTTGGACATACCGTTGATGTCCAGGGAATCGTTGGCGGAGTTTACGGCCTTGCCGGACTCCGTGTAGGCCTCCTTAGTGATGTCGCCGCCAGCAACCACTTCGGTGATGGGCAGGCCAAAGACGGTAGCGAACTCGTAGTCACGTGTATCGTGCGCCGGGACCGCCATGATGGCACCGGTGCCGTAGCCGGTCAGGACGTAGTCCGCGATGAAGATCGGGACCTGCTTGCCGTTGACCGGGTTGGTGGCATAAGTACCCAGGAAGACGCCGGTCTTTTCCTTGTTCTCCTGGCGTTCCAGATCAGACTTGGCGGCGATGGACGCGCGGTAGGCCTCCACGGCCTCCTTCGGATCATCATGACCGAAGGTCCAGCGTTCATCGACATCATCGTCATAAGGGATGGGGGAGAGGAGGGCGTCGACAAGCTCGTGCTCCGGGGCCAGCACCACGTACTCCGCACCGAAGAGAGTATCCGGGCGGGTGGTGAAGACGTCGATGTTGTAACCCTCGGCATGGAAGCTGACCTCTGCACCACGGGAGCGGCCAATCCAGTTACGCTGCATGGACTTGACCTTCTCCGGCCAATCCAGAAGCTCCAGGTCATCGAGCAGGCGGTCCGAGTAAGCGGTAATGCGCATCATCCACTGGCGCAGGTTCTTGCGGAAGACCGGGAAGTTACCGCGCTCGGACTTGCCCTCCGCGGTGACCTCCTCGTTGGCCAGCACCGTGCCCAGGCCCGGGCACCAGTTCACGGTGGAGTTAGACAGATAGACCAGACGGAATTCATCGAGTGCCTGGCGCTGCTCTTCCTTGGTCAGATCCGCGTAGTAGCGACCATCCTTGGTGGTGCGCTTGCCCACCTCAAGTTCCTTGATGAGCTCAGAAATCGGGCGTGCCTTCTGCTGCTCCTCATCAAACCAGGAGTTATAAATCTGCAGGAAAATCCACTGCGTCCACTTATAAAACTCCGGGTCAGTCGAGGCCACCGAGCGGCGCGGATCGTGGCCCAGACCCAGCATGCCCAGCTGGCGGCGCATATTGTTGATATTCGCCTCCGTGGTGGTGCGCGGGTGCGTACCAGTCTGGATGGCGTACTGCTCAGCCGGCAGGCCAAAGGCGTCATAGCCCAGCGTGTGCAGGACGTTCTTGCCCAGCATGCGGTTAAAGCGGGCATAAGTATCCGTGGCGATATAACCCAGCGGGTGGCCTACGTGCAGACCCGCGCCAGACGGGTAGGGGAACATGTCCTGGATGTTCATCTTCTCCGCGGGAAGTTCCTTACCGTCCTCCGCGAGCGGCCCAACTGGGTTCGGCGCATTAAAGGTGCCGTTATCCTTCCAGTACTGCTGCCAGGCACTTTCAATCTGCGCGGCGAGCTCCGGCGTGTAGCGGTGGGTGGTGTTATCGCTCGGGTTAGTCATGGTTAGACAGTGTAGTCACCGCACGGACATCTCCCCAGTTAGACCCAGCTAGGCCGCAATTCCGTTCCGCAGCGCGGCCACGCAACTGACGACGCCCCCCCTTGTCCCCTCTAAGCTCTGCCACTAAAATCACCATTGTTCTACTGTTCTACATTTAACTTTTTACAGTCACCAGCCAATAAGGAAAGGCGGTTGGAGCAATGACCAACATTTCTTTGCGCGAACTCAACCAGCGTTCTGGCCACATCGTTCGCGAAGTTGCCGCTACAGGTCAAAGCGTGGTCATCACCGACCGCAATCGGCCCATTGCTCGCGTTGTTCCCATTTCATCTCTAGATAGCCCCGTGGAGCAGTTAGTAGCTGCCGGAATCCTGAGCCACAACCCGAAGCCTTACTCACAGCCAAGCACCACAGACTATCTGCCTTCCGGGACAGACGTTGTATCGCTACTGGATAGGGAAGACCGCTTGTGATGATCTACGTCGACACTTCGGCACTAGCGAAGTTGGCCTTGCCCGAGCGCGAAAGCTCCGAAGTCGCTGCACTCCTTGAAGGCCAGCAACTGTTTTCTTCTGCACTCATTGACATCGAGTTATCTAAAGTGTGGCAGCGCAGTGGCCTCACCGGCGCCGGTTACCGGAAGTTCACGGAGGGGGTCTCCAAAGTTGGCATCAGCGATGAGGTCATTCGTCGAGCTTGCTCGCTGACCGGCGTTCGCTCCCTGGATGCCATCCACCTGGCGAGCGCCTGTCTTCTCCGCGACGCTGGCCTCACCCTGACCTTTTTCACCTACGACAAACAGCTCCACGCCGCTGCCCAGTCTCAAGGTTTTGCTGTCTTTCCCTCGCCACAGTGACGACCACCAATACAAGTCTTGGGGGTACCTCTACGTCGTCTTCACTACCAACCCGACTTAGGCCAAATTGGTGCGGAACAACTCCACCCCGCCGTCGAAAAATGCAAGGTAGCAGCGTCAAGAGTGACGTTGCGGCACCTGCCCGATGACCTAAGTCGGGACACAACGACCGTTCCCGTAGAACACTGTACGCATCTTCGCGAAGCGGATTACCTTCTTTGCTCCCCTCGCAGCGCGCAACGTCTGCGCGCCTCCATCGACCTGCAGGAGGCGTCTGACAAAAGGCAGCGGTCTCAAGCAAGTCGGTGCTCACCCACCCCATGACCCAAGTCGGGACCAGTAAAAGTCCTGGGGTAGCCCTACATCGTCTTCACTACTAAACCTTCTTCACCACAGCAGGCTTCAGCTTCATCGCGCCAAAACCATCAATCCGGCAATCAATGTTGTGGTCTTCCTGGCCGGTGCCGGCGTCGAAGTTCAAGCGGATGCCGCGCACCTTGGTGCCGGCCTTCAGTGGCTGCTGCGCGCCCTTGACCTTGAGGGTTTTGGTGATGGTGACCGTGTCGCCGTCGGCAAGCGCGTTGCCCACTGAATCCACGATGGTGAGGGCGGCTGCCTCTGCGGCCGAGTCGCTGGCAACAGCGTCGGTGGAGAACTCGTGCGCACACTCCGGGCAGACGATAAGCGGCGGCATCTCGTAGGTGTACTCAGAGGAGCATTCGGGGCAGGGCGGCAGAGTTGCGGCCGAAGTATCAGACATAGGGGAGAGTTTAACCTGCGTAGCACGAAAAGATGATCCTTCTCTCATTCCATTGATAGATACCCGGGTGGGGTATAGGCTTGAGTAAACACAATCGGACCCATTCGGAAGACTTATGAAACGCCTCATCGCCCTCACCACTGCCTGCGCCGCAGCCATCACCCTGTCCTCTTGCTCTACTGACAGCCCCGTACCGAGTGAAGCCTCGAAAAGCGCCGCTTCCAGCACCGACATCCAACAGGTGCCTGCCGAGGAGATCCTCGCCGAGTTCGATCTCGAAGGGTTGGATGGCCAGGAAATCGTGGACAAGCTGGACCGCCAGTCCAAGGACGAGCGCAATAGCGATCTCCTCGCATCCGTGCGCCCGAACGAGCTCATCCTCGCTACTGAACAGGGTCAGGCCTCCCTGCCGCTGCCGGAGGACAAGTTCTACCTCTCTATTGCGCCGTACCTCTCCCGTACGCACGACTGCTTCAACCACTCCCTGACCACCTGCACCGGTGAGCTCAGCCAGGAAGACATCCACGTCACCATCACGGATGACGAAGGAAATGAGCTAGTCAACGAAGACACCACGACGTTCGACAACGGCTTCATTGGCTACTGGCTGCCGGCCGACAAGAAGGGCACCATCACCATCGAGCAGGACGGCAAGACCGGCGAGGTTCCCCTGGATACCTCTGACGAAGGCGGTACCTGCGTGACCACGCTGCAGATGGCATAATCTGCCCATTCACTCACCACGGTGAATCCCACCTCCTGGGGTTCACCGTTTGTCGTTTTATGGTGTCCACGCAGTGCTTGCCGACGTCAACAGTGTTCTGGGCAAGTCCCCATACGGCCACTCCCTGAAGAAATCTCCGAGCAGGCAATTGACCACAACAAGTCCGCTGGTGTCGTCAACTCTGTTCCTTTTAGCCACGCCACCCCGTCGGCGCCGGCTTCTTGGGCGCAGGCGTTGTGGCTGCCCTGCTCGGCGCCATCGCCGCATTCCTGCAGTCTGTCGGCGTGGTCAAGGCTGACTTCTCCGCTCTGCAGAAGATGTTCCGCTAAGCACTACAGCACTATGCACTAAAGGATGCGCTGAGCATTCAGCCCCCACGTAGGCCCTCCGCTTCGGAAGCGGAGGGCCTACTGCGCTTACTGGGAGGACTCCTCTAGGCAGTCATACAGGAAGTCCATCAAGGTCGTAGCGTCATCGGATCGGAACAGTTCATCGAGGGCAAGGTTGAATTCCAGCCTTCTCGCATTAGGGATATTAAGTGCTGCGTAGCCATTGCTCATCAAGAGACCTGACGCCACAAGCCGTGCGGTTCGCTTGTTTCCATCGAAGTAAAACTGGCTACGCGTGGCAGAGCAGAAATAGGCCAACGCTTGCTCGACTGGGTTTTCAAGACCTTGAAGGGAGACCAGCAAATCGGCATGAGCTTCACCCAATTCATCAGCAGGGTCGAAAGGGATGAACCCGCCATCCATGAGCCGCACTCCACCGCCATCTCCCTCCACATGGCCTTCACCACGGAAAAGACCAGCGTCCAGGGCCTCGTTCCTTGCTAGCACGGCATGGAGTGCGTTACTGGTGGCTTTATCCACCGCACATTCCTCTTTGAGGACCAGCTCATGGAGCAGGTTGAAAGCTTCTGACAAGTCCAAGATCTGTTGCTGTTCAGCAAGCGCCTTTCCACCCACCGTGACGCCATCGAGCAACGTACGGACTTCTGGGAGGGTAAACGTGTTTCCTTCCAGCGCGGCGGCATTCCACACCAAGTCAGGAAGTTGCTTGGTTAATCGAAATAACGCACGGTCGGTCCCCAACTCCGAAACGTGCGGCCGCTCATGGTGTTCCCAGCTCACTCGGCTCGTTGCTCTTCTCATCACCTATGCCCCTCCCACATAGTTTTCTGCGCACGCATCGATAGCAAGCTGGTGCGGTGACACGTAGTGTATTCCTGATTCTTTTGTTGCGCCCGTTAGCTCTTCACCAGCAACTGGCACGAGCGTGATCCCTCCAGATACGGGCTCAGAACTGGCACGGATCCGAGTGGGCAATGAAGACACGATGTCTGCTGGATTTGTGCACCAGATCAATGTTGATTGAGGTTCTTCTTCACCTGCGATCTGCCCCGCGACTCGTTGCGCTGCAAAAGCACCCGACATCGCCCAAGTTTGCCCACTCGCATCAACCGCTGAAGCAATCGTTATGGGATTTGACGGTAAGAAGTGGAGAGCCCCGTGGCGGCCATATGGGTTGGAGGCCCACGCGGCCCGTTCCATGAGAGCCTGGTAGCTGCCACCGACGGCCGCAGCGTCACCCCACTGCACAAAGCGGTCAATCCAGGCTTTAACGTCTGGTTCTTCGCTGCTGAGCTCCCCCAGGAGAACTCGGGCGGCTGTCGCGGCGGCGGCATCGCTCATGCGGTGTACCTGTACGGAAACCTCGTATCCGAGCACGCGCATTACCTTCTCCAACCCGGCCAAGCTTGGTTGAGCTGCCCCACGCAACCACAGATTGAGCGTATTTCGTGACACTCCCGAGCGCCGCGAGATTTCGCTAAGGCTCAGCGGGCTTTTCTTGAGGAGTTGTAATGGGTCCATAGCCCCACTATAGCCAGCTGTCCTATGCTTAGGACACTTGTCCTACCGTTAGGACAATCAAGCCCTCTACCAGCGACATGGCAACAGGGCCCCACGGTGTCCTATGATGAAGCAAATGAGCGCGGAGATTTATTCACTTCCCACAACGCCGTTGGTCACTACCGACATCGCCGAGCAGGGTCCCCGGATTTCACTGCGCCGGGGGAGCAACATCCTCATGCTGGAGCTGCCGGCTACCTACCCTGAAGCGGACCTGACGGACCCACGATGGGTAGTCAAGTCCCATTTCATCGATCGCCCCCACTCGGTGCGTGAATTCGCCACCGAAGAGCCGCTGGAAGTCGGCATCCCCGGGCCTTTTACCCGCATCGAGGTAACCCTGCGCGATGGCGATGAGGACCTCATCGAGACCGTCACCTTCACCGGCATCACCGATGAAGCACCCTTCATCGTCTATGACCGCACCACCCTCATCGCGCCGCAGGGCACGCTCGAGGATGCCGAGCCGCTGGGCATCTGGGCCGGCTGGGAAGTCGGCCCGCTGCCGGAGCAGGTCAGGGTGCCGCAGAGGGAACCGGTGGACGTCGCCAAGCACGGCGATTTTGAGTGGGACTTTGACGTCGCCATCCTCCCCAACGCCCGTGGCCTCGACAACGAGCCCGTGTTCACCAAGTCGCCGCGCGTGCACCTCATTGCGGAAGGGGAGTGGCGCATCGATCTCACCTATGCGCCCCTCGGCGGCGAACAGGAGGAGATTTCGGAGCAGACCTTCGACGCGGGCATCGCCGAGCCTTTCCCGGGTGACCTCTACGAAGACCCGTGGGTGGGCCGCTACAAGGTGTCGCTGTGGCACGACGAGGAGCTTGTCGACGTCCGCTTCATCTCCCTCGCCGAGGGCCTCCACATGCGCGCCACCAACGACGGCCCGCGCGGCATGGATTTCCGCATCATCGACGCCCTCGGTGCGCACTCAGCCTTCAGCTATACGCTGGCCTCCCCGCCAAAGAAGCCCATCGCGCTGGAGAAGGGACTACGCACCCTCGAGGACACCGAGGTCTCTCGCCGCGAGGTCGTGGCCAGTGAAGCCGGCTATGAGCTGGAATTCGACGTCTGGCCCGAGGCTTTGTTCAGCCGCGTCAAGCGCATCGGCTTGGAACCCACTGAGCACTCCGATAAACCGGTTATTTTCGCCGGCCAGCTCGATCAGGATGACATGTTCACCGTCCACTCGCCGCGCCCACTGCCGCTGGCGAAGTTCGTCACCATCGACGGCCGTCAGAAAATCAAGGAACTGGCGCGCACCTCAAAGACGACGCAGGCGGTGACCAGCCTCGCCGTCCCCAACGCTGCGCTAGCCAACGCTGTGCGCAAGCAACCAACGGCGGAGCTTTTCCTCATGTGGTCCACGCTGTCCTACGAGGACTACCTGGACTCCCTCCCGGCGGGGGAGCGCGCGGCTCACCAGGCCCGCAGCTTGGAGCGGCGCATCGTCGAGTACGAAGCTTCCGCATCCACCAGCCTGATCTATGCGGCGCTGGCCACTGTCCGAAAGTCCCCGTTCGTCAGCCGCGGCCTGCTCAACGGCGATGAGATTATCATTGAGCAGAACGCAGAACCGCAGGCAGATTTAGTAGGCTGGGCCTGGCCATTGGCCGAGCCCACCGTAGCGCCCACCCAACTCACGCCCACCGAAGAGGGGTTTGAACTGCCCGCGGAGCTTGCTGAGCATGGCTCGCTGCTTGTCGACGTCCGCGAACTCCGCGCCTCCTCCAACCTCGCCGCCCCTGCACGCCCCTCCAGCGCCTCTATTGTGATCACGCCGGAAGGCTCACCGGCGGCGCTCGCCTCAAAGGACTGGACCCCGGAGCAGCTCTGGGACACCTTCCGCGCGCTTCACGTGCTCTCACAGCGCAGCCCCAACCCGAAGCTGCAGGCGATGTTCGACAGCACCATCGATCGCCTGCGCGCCCAACCGGAGGCTGCGGTCCACGCCCTAGCGCGGACCGGCGTCAGCGTGAACCAGCAGGCCCGCTCGCTTGCGCGCACGCGCTTGTTCCACTCGCCGCTGGAGCCCACCGCCGAGTCCAGCGCCGATAGCTACCTGGATCTCCTGCTCGATCCTTCCGCCAGCGAGAACGCGGAGCTGAACGCCGTGCGTGAGTCCGGCGCTGATGGGCTGACCCGCCCGATGCTGCTCAATGCTGCGACCATTCACAGCCCCACTCCGCCCGTCGATGATCTGATGGGGGAGGCCGGCCGCGTCGCCGCGCTGCGCGAGTGCTTTGCCAACAACGGCGCACTCGATGCGCTGGGCACCATCGAGCACCTGCGCAAGGACGCCACCGCACTCGCATCCCTGGTGCAAAACGCGGGCGTTGACATGTCCGTCAGCCACACCCTTATCGCGTTGGGCGCCTTTGCCAGCGGAAACACCGCCGACGAGCTCAATGCCGCTGCGTGGATGCCCTACATCTCCTATGCCTTCGCACTGGCGTCCCGCGCCGCGGCGAACGACATCATCATGGAAAGCCCCCTGCTCAAGGAGGACATGCCCATGCTTGCCGACGTCCTCCCCCTCGCCCCCCGCCTCTTCTTCTACGACCTCGTGACCGCCGAAGCTCTCTTCCGCGATCGCGACGCGTAAGCGCGTGAGGTGTGCCACAATGAGTGAGCATGAAGGTTATCTCCACGAACGTCGCTGTCCGCCGCCCCGAGCCGCACGGACGGCACGAGTACACGGGCATCGATAAGCAGCCGCGCCCCTTCCTCGACCTAGAGGTCCCCGGGCCCAATTATGGTGACGGCTCCGGCGTGGTGGGGGATTCCATTGGTGACCACGCCCACCACGGCGGCGCCGAGAAGGCCATCTACGCCTATGCCCGCGAGGAGCTCGATTACTGGGAGGGCACGCTCAACCGTGTGCTGCGTGACGGCTACTTCGGGGAGAACCTCACTACCGAAGGCATTTCCTGGCCGAATATGCTGATCAACCAGCGGATTCAGGTGGGGGAGTGCGTGCTCGAAGTGTCTATCCCGCGCACCCCCTGCGCCACTTTCTCCGGCTGGATGGACGAGCCCGGCTGGCTCAAGTCCTTTACTGAGCGCGGCGATTGCGGCTCCTACCTGCGCATCATCGAACCCGGCCGCATCAACCCTGGCGATGAAATTTCGCTTATCGGCCGCCCCGACCATGACATCACCATGGGCATGGCCTTCGCCGCCAAGATGGGGGACAAGGAGCTGGCCCGGCGCGTCGTCGACGCCGGCTGCCTCGCTCCCGTTCATCACGACCAGCTGGTTAAGAGCCTGCAATCCCGCGGTTAGCTAGCCATTCATAGGTTGTCGCTTGTGAGCCGCGCGTACCATCCATACGCACGAATCGTGCCTTCACCAGTGACTTCAGCGCATATCGGACCTGCGCTCGAGTGAGGTTTGTGGCTGTTTCTATTTCACCAATGGACAGGGGTTGTGCCGCCGCACTCAGCGCCTCCGCTACGCGCGGGGCGTTGACTCCTAGGCCATCCACGTTCGCTGGTGCGTCCACTCGCCGTTGCGATTCGATGCGGGATTCCTCCTTGCGTAGTAGCTCCCAGGTACGGGCTTCTCCACGCGTGTCCGGCCGCCACATCTTCACCGTAAATTGCACACCGGAATCTATCAGGTCAGGCTCCGGCAGTCCTTGCTCTCGCGCGGCATCCAACATGAGCTGCACGCCGCCGCCTTCGCCCTCAATGACAAAAGAGCCATCGTCTGCTTTGAGATATCGGCACAGTCTATAGAGACGCTGGTTAATCTCCTGTCGTGCCAGATCTCTCGACTTCAGCTGCTCTACCGTCAGATCCCGCAGGCCACCTGGGCTGGAGATGACCATCTTGTCCGGTAGTAAGCGGACATCAATCGATTTACCAGCCCCTAAGGTATTCGGCCCAAGATCACGGTGCACCAATGCATTAGCCACGGCCTCTCGAATGGCCGGAAGGGGAAGTTCAGGAACTTCCACCATTGATCCGTCCTCTCGATATCGCCGTACGGCGGCTAAACGTTGCCTTACCCATCCCATTACCGAGTTCAACAGCACCGGAACGGGCCCCTCAAAGGTCTCCAACCCCAACACTCGCCCGTGCTTCGAACCATTTGGTAGCCTTTGCGCCACCGTTACTGCTAAGGAGGGAAAATGCCCTTGGGGATAGAAACCCAGCGCATACAGGCCAGCAAGCGTCAGCTCTCCAGTCGCGGTCGTCACCGCTAGTGCCCGTAAGACGTCCTCATCTTGAGTAAGTCCCGATAGTCGCCGATTCTTTCTCCGCGCCTGAACCAAGAAATCTTCCACCACGGCGCGGTCCAAGTCTGCGATACTCGTGCCTTCCACAATCGTCGTGTCATAGGACACTGCCTCCTCGGCATGCAGCTTCGCTACGTCCATCATGCGTAGCTCGGAGGCACTCATACGATAATCCCCATCAGCCATTCGAAGATACGCTTCTCCCCTGTAGATAGCAGGCTTATCAATGATCGAAAGACCCGTAACCTCCGCAATCACGACATGCGTGCCATCTATTGCCACACTGTCGGTATGCACTGTGACTGGGGGAGTGATGGCATGACGAGCTTGCGAGGCCAGAGCAGCCTCCATCTCCGAAGGATTCTCAATGCCAGTGACAATGAAGCCTTCTTTCTCATTGACACCGAGAATGATAAGACCGCCACTCGGCATGTTTGCGAACGCGCACAATGTCTGCGGTAGAGAGTCCGGAATGCCCCCTTGAGCGGTTTTGACCTCGACTGTTGTTGAATCACCGCCGCGCAACTCAAGCTCAGCCAATAGCTCTCTCAGCTGATTCTCGGACCAATTGTTCACGATGAATACCCGCCCTCAATGTTAACAATGACGGCTCAATGCTAACTTCATTCCTCTTCAATGACAAGAGTTCTCATTGATCTTCCCATTGAGGTGTCATTGACATTCTCATTGAGGCCAAATTATGGCCCTGAAACCCCGTATGTTTAAGCTTTATCTAGCGCATAAACCGCAATGAGTGGTTGGATAAGAGTTATCCAACCACTCATTTGCTGTCTGACGAATGGATAGCCTCTACAAGCCTCACTACGTTACCGAGAGCTGGATCCCCGAATCAGGCTCCGGCACTCCCCGGCGCGATAAGGCCGGAGGCCCTTTTTAGGTCTATGTCCCTGACCATTTTGTAAGTAAGGCATGGAGTTTTCCCCAGAGCTCACCAGCCGGGCAGCACGTATCGAGCGAGAGATCTTGGATCTCAACCGTCATGCTGCTTCTGGCCAGTTGGAGTCTGTGGCCCGCTTACTCATGCGTTCTGAGGCGATTTCTTCCTCACGCATTGAAGGTATTGCGCCCAACGTCGACAAGGTTGTCCTCGCGGAACTCGCCCAAAAGGAGGAAGTCCGCGGCTTTAAGGAAAGCGCGGAAGAGGTTGCGCGTAACCTCACCGTTCTGTGTTCCATTGAGAAGAGCTTTGCCACCGAACCAACATCTCCATCGGCCTTCTTGAAAAGCTCCAAAGAGAGTTGATGGGGGAGAAGGGCTCTATCCCCACTGGTCTCCGCACTATTCAAAACTGGATTGGTGGAAGTAACCACACACTCTTTGGGGCCGAGTTCATCCCAGCGCCCCCACGTCTAGTCCATGACCTCGTAGACGACTTATGTCTTTACCTCGATGGCGCTTCGCACGGTGCTCTCATCCAGGCCGCGATTGCTCACGCTCAATTCGAAACGATTCACCCATTTGCAGATGGCAACGGCCGTGTGGGCCGTGCTCTCATTCATGGGATTCTTCTGCGTCGCGGACTTACTGAATACACCATTCTGCCGGTATGCCTCGTCCTCGGTACGTGGTCCAAATCGAAAGCTACCTGCCTTTTCGCACCATCAAGCGTGGTAAAATCCTCACCATGGAGCGCACGTATAAGTGGGAGCATGTCGAGACTCCCCTCATCCGGAACGAGGCCGCAGTTCATTTTTTAGGAGCCGGTTTGACCGCTTCCGGAGTGCAATACGGCGATGGATACAAGGCCACGTGGGAGCTGCGCGCCGCGGAGAACTGGGTGACCGAACGTGTGTCGGTGAACGTTGAAGGCGACGGATGGGGGCGAAGCCTCGAGCTGTTAAGGTCCGAACAAGGCGTGTGGTCGGCGGAAACCAATGAAGAGGGCGCCCAGCCTGAAGAGCTGCCCTCCCCCGGTATCGTCCAGTCAGCCGACCTGAAAGCCGCACTCGATTGCGATCTCGGTCTGTGCCCTCTCACCAACACAATGCCTATTCGTCGCTTGACGCTGCTTGAGACTCAGGTTCCGAAAACGCAGCTGATCATGGCTTGGATTGATATACCGTCCCTCCAGGTGATCGCATCAGACCAGTACTACAGCTCCGTCGATGCTGAAACTGTCCGATATGAAAGCGGAACACGGGGAGTCGACGTCGAGTTGGAGGTCGACGGTGACGGCGTGGTCGTACACTACCCTGATCTCGCACGGCGGGTCTGATCCGGAAGCAACTCTAACTAAGCTGGGCGGTATGAACGACCTGACCATCGCACCTGGCCCAGGGATCCCCGGGGGTCTGGTCATCGTCGCCGCCGACCTGACGGAGCGGTTCGCGAAGTCGTCGGGACCAGGTGGCCAAGGCGTCAATACTACGGACAGCAAAGTGCAGCTTTCCGTCGATATCGCTACGTGCTCATCGCTTTCCGACGCCCAGCGTCGCCGCGTCCTTCACAACCTCGAGCACCGCCTAGACGGCACCGTCCTTACCGTTACCGCATCGACCCAGCGATTGCAGGTACGCAACCGCGCCGAGGCACGCGAACGCATGGCCGCCCTCTTGCGTGAGGCGCTCGCTCCGCCTCCTCCCCCGCGGCGCAGGACCAAGCCGACGCGGAGCTCGGTGCGACGCCGTCTCGAAGCGAAAAAGCGGCGCTCGGAACTCAAGTCCACGCGACGGCAGCCCCAAATTTCCTAGTTCGAACCATCCGCGTGCATATCCTCACGCTGACGGACCTGGTTCGGGTAACCGCTACGCTGAGACAGCTTGGACCGGTTGAATCCGCTCGATTTCCGAGAGGATCTTGTCTTCCGCCACGTCCAAGTCATATTGAGCCTGTAACCCGAGCCAGAACTGGGGGCTCATTCCGAAGAACTTAGCCAAGCGAAGAGCAGTGTCCGCGGTTACAGCCCGCTTTCCGTGGACAATCTCGTTGATCCGGCGGGGCGGAACGCCAATGGAGACGGCGAGCTTGTGCTGGGTGATCCCCATTTCCTTGAGAAAGTCCTCCATGAGGATCTCACCGGGGTGAACCGGAGGGAGCTTGTCAGTGGTAGTCAACGATCTCAACCTCCTCTGGCCCCGCGGCGGACCACCGAAAACAGATCCGCCACTGGTCGTTGATTCGAATGCTGAACTGACCCCGCCGATCACGTCGCTCCCGCGTTGGGTGGCAGCCGAACCACAAAGGATCAGTCATCTGCTATCCCATCGACTAATTCCTGCAGGTCGCAGGACCTTCGCGGAACCGTCAGTTCAGTGCATTTTGAATAGTTCAACACACGTTGTATTGTTCAGCACATGCTGACTATTGCTTCGCGCCTCGACGTCATGAACCGGCTCGGCCGGGCCATGGCTGATCCGACGCGTTCCCGAATCCTGATGACCCTACTCGACGGTCCGGGCTACCCGGCCGAGATTTCGCAAAGCTTGGATCTGACCCGCTCGAACGTCTCGAACCACCTGTCCTGCCTACGCGATTGTGGCATCGTCGTCGCTGAGCCGGAGGGCCGTAAGACCCGCTACGAAATTGCCGATCCGCACCTCGCGGCGGCGCTCGAAGCGCTGGTCAACGCGACGCTGGCCGTCGACGAGAATGCCCCCTGCATCGACACCGAGTGCTCGGTGCCCGGCTGCGGCGAGAAAGGAACGGACGCATGAGTTCAGCATGTGGATGCGAACACGAACCCGCCACGGAGATCGAAGAGCTCGATCGGCCATGGTGGAAGGACCCCGAGCTACTGCTACCGATCTTCTCCGGCGTAGCCCTCATTACAGGACTGGCGCTGGACTGGTCCGACTTGGAGACGCCCGCAACGGTACTGTATTGGCTTGGCCTGCTGTTGGGCGCTTACACGTTCGCACCTGGAGCGATCCGGAACCTTGTCACGAAGCGCAAGCTCGGCATTGGCTTGCTTATGACGATCAGCGCGGTCGGCGCGGTGATCCTTGGTTTCGTCGGAGAGGCCGCGGCGCTGGCGTTCCTGTACTCGATCGCCGAGGCGCTTGAAGACAAGGCGATGGACCGGGCCCAAGGCGGACTGCGGGCACTGTTGAAGCTGGTACCGCAAACCGCGACCGTGCTGCGCGACGGTACGACGGCCGAGGTCGCTGCGAAGGACCTTGAGGTTGGCGAGCTAATGGTCGTACGCCCCGGGGAGCGGATCGCCACGGACGGCATCATTCGGTCCGGACGCTCCAGCCTTGACACCTCAGCGATCACCGGAGAATCCATTCCGGAGGAGGTTGCGCCCGGCGACGAGGTACCCGCGGGAGCGATCAACTCCGCCGGTGTGCTGGAGGTCGAGACGACCGCAGCTGGAACGGACAACTCGCTGACCACACTCGTCGACCTCGTCGAGCAGGCGCAGGCGGAGAAGGGTGACCGCGCCCGGATCGCCGACCGAATTGCCCAACCCCTAGTGCCCGGGGTGATGATCCTGGCGGTGCTGGTCGGCGTGATCGGCTCGCTGTTGGGCGACCCCGAGACTTGGATCACCCGTGCGCTGGTGGTCCTGGTCGCAGCGTCGCCGTGCGCGCTGGCAATCTCCGTGCCGCTGACGGTCGTGGCCGCGATCGGCGCGGCCAGCCAGTTCGGAGTAGTCATCAAGTCCGGCGCGGCGTTCGAGCGACTCGGCGGCATCCGTCACCTAGCGGTAGACAAGACCGGAACCCTTACCCGCAACCAGCCCGAGGTTACCGGAGTGGTCCCGGCAGACGGATTCGATCGGGCGCAGGTGCTTTCCTTCGCGGCGGCGGTTGAGCAGCAATCGACGCACCCCCTCGCCGCGGCGATCGTGGCAGCGGAGCCCGAAGCGCCCACCGCCTTGGATATCAGCGAGGAAGCCGGTCATGGCATCGGCGGCACCGTCGAAGGCCGACGGGTGCTGGTCGGCAGCCCCCGATGGATCGACGCCGGGCCACTGAAGGCGGACGTTGAGCGCATGGAGTCCGAAGGCCAGACCTGCGTCCTAGTCACCGTCGATGACGCTCTCGCCGGGGCGATCGGGGTGCGCGACGAGTTGCGGCCCGAGGTGCCCGATGCCGTGCAGTCCCTGCACGACAACGACGTGGAAGTGAGCATGCTCACCGGCGATAACACTCGCACCGCCCGGGCGCTGGCTGAAATCGCCGGAATCGACGACGTGCGCGCCGAGCTGCGACCGGAGGACAAGGCAAGCATCGTCGCCGAACTCTCCTCCAAGACGCCGACGGCGATGATCGGCGACGGCATCAACGACGCGCCGGCACTGGCGGGCGCAACGGTGGGCATTGCGATGGGAGCAACCGGCTCTGACGCCGCGATCGAGTCCGCTGACGTCGCCTTCACTGGCCACGACCTCCGGCTGATCCCGCAGGCGCTGCAGCACGCCCGCCGAGGCAGCAGGATCATCAACCAAAACATCGTGCTGTCTCTGGCCATCATCATCGTGTTGATGCCACTGGCGATCAGCGGTGTACTGGGCTTGGCCGCCGTCGTGTTGGTACACGAAGTCGCCGAAGTCATCGTGATCTTGAACGGCCTGCGGGCTGCACGAGCGAAACGCTGAGGCTGTGACCGGCAAGTCTTATAAGGGTTAAACCACGCGCCGAGCGCACACACGTTGGACCAGGCGAGTCATTCGAGTTCACCACCTGGTCCTTCTCGATGCGTGCAGGCACGGGAACTGTGGGGGAACCTAATAGTTCAACGGTTCGATACCGCTTGCAGATTCTTCACACGAGGTAGCGGAATGGACCGAGGCCGAACGAAAACCCGAGTTAGAGACAGCGCTCTTCAACCTACCCCCAATAACGCGAAACGTCATTAACGCCTCGCGTTACACGTTGAACTTGAACTCGACGGAGTGTCGTCGATAAATAACCATTTGATGCGCGCGTGCGGAATTAACAACGAAATACCGCTAAAACAGACAACATATGGGGTGCACAGAAACACATATAAGTTCTGCGGAAAACCTATAGGGTGCGTCGCTAAAAACCGCTGTGCGCGAAAAACATAAAGGGTTTACGGACCCGGTCCCAGACCCCTCAATACTCTGAGCCGGAAGAATGGAAAGTGGAAGGTTGATGTATCCCCACTATTTATTTTTTCCGTTTTTCGGAGTACATCGGGAGCTACAACTGCGGACCAGCTCTGTGTGAACTAGATGAGAAGGCGCAGCAGCGAATCATCGACGCTGGACAGTTGGTGCTGCGGGCACGCGAGCGGCACCCCCAGCGGTCACTCGCGGAGCACTACAACCCGTTATCGATGGACCCAATTCTGCTCAAGGCTCACAACAACTTGGACCGGGAAGTCGATAAGGCTTTCGATGTGGCACGCAAACTCACCAACGAGCGCCAGCGCCAGGAGCTACTGTTCGCCAGCTACGGGGAGTTGGCGAGGGGCTATGTCTCCTCGCTTTCATCAAAATCGAAACCACCAGCAGGGTCGTTCCCCGTGCGGGTGATTTTGATCGGTCCCGCTGCTGGGTGTAGAACCCTGTCGCTGGCAACGCCGGGAACTATGACTGTGCCCGACGAGAACACGTCACTGCCATAACGCGGCTCACGGTAGACGAACATGGGTCGTTCACTACTACTGGTGGATTTCGGTTTTGGTGGTGGGGGGATTACCGCCGCCGGCCTCGATTTTTCCGTTGAGGAGGTCGTTGACTACTT
>NZ_KV821894.1:0-237 GCF_001815785.1 Corynebacterium sp. HMSC056F09 | reverse complement strand
CCGAGACACTTTTAATAGCCGTGCCATGCGTTTGATGCTGTAGTTCGCCTTCTCCTGCTGCATTAGTTCGAACTTTTCTGCTCGCGTTGCTTCGCGGCGAAGAAGGCTGTCGCTTTTGACAAAAACTCGTTATCCATCTTGGCTTCCGCCAACTCACGGCGCAGACGAGCATTCTCAGCACGAAGATCAGCCTCACTCATCCCATCCGAGGCTCCTCGGCGCTCACGCTCGAGTTTG
>NZ_KV821893.1:0-567 GCF_001815785.1 Corynebacterium sp. HMSC056F09 | reverse complement strand
CCACCAAAGTAGTCAAACGCTTGACGGTGGCCATCAAGCCAGGACTGCTGCCGCTGGTCAACACACGCACAGGCAAACAGCATCCCTGAATACGGCAGCGCGGCAACGAAAATGCTGACTTTCGCACCCGGTGTGCCCGCAGGGTCGTACAGGCACATCTTGGTCCCCGCCCAATCCACCTGCATCGTATGCCCTGGTGCATGGGTGATCCGGGCGGTAAGCCCGGCCGCATCGACATGGGAAGCAACCAACTGGCGGAACCGGTCGTAGCTGTAGTGACGCTGACCCGGCTGGGCGGGGATCGTGGTGTACCGAGCCCACAATACTTGCAGTGTTTGCTTCACACGCCCTGTGCGTGCTTTGACGACCGCGTCAAAGTCAATCGGGACGAACTCGCCTTGCCCGCTACTGCGCTTGTCAACGAATATCTCGTCCAGCTCGTCATTCGTCAACGCCGCGACCTGCTGGGCAGTGGTCAAGCCAAGGCTTCGCAGCGCTTGGTTCGCCCGGGAAATCGCGCGGTGCGAGCACCCGAGCTGGTCTTCAATCTGGCGGTAAGAACGCTTC
>NZ_KV821892.1:0-256 GCF_001815785.1 Corynebacterium sp. HMSC056F09 | reverse complement strand
AAACCGCTCCGGTCCTTTAGCCGGGCGGCTATTTGTCATGCCCGGCTCCCTTTCAAATCCAAGGAGCACACCTGATGTCTGCATACGGACACGGCCGTCACGAGCATGGCCAAAATTTTCTCACCAACCACAAGATCATCAACTCCATCATCGACCTTGTGAAACAAACCTCCGGCCCCATCATTGAGATCGGACCAGGAAGCGGTGCCCTCACTCACCCGATGGCCCACTTGGGGAGGGCGATAACGGCAGTTGA